>JBEKWT010000128.1:0-8105 GCA_049512795.1 Occallatibacter sp. | reverse complement strand
ATGGTCGTCCGGTTCACGTAGATAACGCTCCAACGAATGTGCCCGGGCTGAAGAGGCATCGGATACTGGAGGTCCAGAATCCCGCCCTTGGCCGAGGGGGTCTCCCACCTGCAGGTTTCGCGGCGCCGCTCCGGTGCGTCAGTTGACCGTAAGCAAGAAGGTTGCCGAGTGCGTCAGAGGGCCCGACGTGGCGGTTACGGTGATCGTGGATGTGATGGGCTGAGAGCCACCTCCGCCAGAAGTGGAGCCCCCGGCTCCTCCGCCGCAGCCGTTGAGCATGCTGAGCGCGGCCACGCAGAGAAACACCAGCAGAAGGCTATGCAAGCGCTGCCGCGTCCTCCAGCCGAAACACCAGAACAAAACTGCCAGCACGGAGGCCGGGAGAATTGGGCTTTGGTTGCAATGGAGAGATGCAATCGACGCGGAGGTGTTCACAGTCAGTGTCGTCGAGGCCGCCGCGCCCGAGGGCGCCACGGTCGCGGGGGAAAAGCTGCACGACGCGCCGGCAGGCAATCCCGAGCTGCAAATCAGCAACACGGATGAGTTGAAACTGTTTACCGGTGTGATCGATATCGTTGTCGTCGCGCTCTGCCCGGCGATTACCGTGAACGATGCCGGTGAGGCCGCAACGGTGAAATCAGGCAGATTGACTGTGTACGTCGCGCTGGCAACGGCGCTGGTGGTATAGTCGGCAGCCGTTGCAATCGCCTGCAGAGTTTCAGACGAAGAGACACTGATCGGTCCGCTATAGACAGCTGAATTCGTGGTTGGCGTGCTTCCGTTGGTGGTGTAATAGAAAGTTGCTTCGGAGATAATGTCGGAAATCGTTACCGATTGCGGTGAAGTGTAGGTCCCAGCGGCGACGCTGAAGATTGGGGGCATGGCAGGATAGATGGAGGCTGTCGGCGGGGCATATTTCCAAAGATCGTTCAACGTGCCGGTACCCATGAAACCGGAAATGTCGCCGTAGCCCCCAAACAGCCAGAGATGGCCGTTGATGTCGGTCCAGCCGGTCGCGTTATACCGAGCTCCGGGAATGTTTCCGGGGTCAGCGTCTCCCAACCTGCCGAAGACTCCCGGCAATTGGCCCGTGTTACCCCCTTCGCCGGGATTTCCGCCGATCCAGGTCCATTCGTCCGTTGAGGGGTTGAATTCCCATAGGACGTTCTGAAGGCCGCCTCCAACAACGTCGGTTGTCGTTGAACCCCCAAAGAGCCAGAGGTTGCCTGCCTTGTCTGTCCAGCCCGAAGGCCCTTGCATACCTATGGGAGTGTTGCCAGCCGCAGGCGTTCCCAATGTGCCAACGACGGCTCCTGCGGCGTCATTATCATAGGGCACAGTGCTGCTCCCGCGGGTCCATGCCCATTCATTGGTTGAAGGATTGAACTCCCACAGGTCGTTGAGGAAGCCGTAAACGTCATTAGCATCGTAGCCGAGGCCGCCAAAAAGCCAGAGATTGCCGCTCTTGTCCGTCCAGGAGGATGAGTTTTCCCTGCCCCCCGGAGTGTTCGCCGAGGAGGCAGTTCCCAGGGTGCCATAGACTCCTGGTTGGCCGCCGTCGCCGAAGCCAGTGGAAGGCACCGTATCACTTCCGCTCATCCATGCCCATTCATTGGTGGATGGATTGAACTCCCACAGGTCGTTGAGGTAGCCGGCGCCTGCGCCCCCAAAAAGCCAAAAATTACCGCTGCGGTCGGTCCACGCGGCGGCGGCAATGCGGGCGCCAGGGTTGTTTCCCGGAGAAGGTACGCCTAGAGTGCCGTAAATGGCTAACGGGTTGCCGGACCGGTTCGCATAGGGATTTGTTCCGCCCGCCCAGGCCCATTCATTCGTGGCTGGATTGAACTCCCAAAGGTCATTGAATTCGCCGCCAGAGACCAAGCCGGGAGAAATCGAGAATTGACCCTCGCCACCAAACAGCCAGAGATGGCCGTTGCTATCGGTCCAGGTCGCTGCGGAGTCCCGGCCCAGGGGGATGTTTCCGGCAGCTGGGACGCCCAAAGCGCCATACACTCCGGCGCCAGAACAAATTCCCTCGGAGCACGGCATCGCGCTGCTGCCGCTTATCCATGTCCACTCGTTGGTGGATGGATCGAACACCCAAAGGTCATTCAGTTCGCCATAACTCCCCGCTGCATCGTAGCCCTGGCCTCCAAATAGCCATAAGTTGCCGCTCAAGTCGGTCCAGCTCATCGCCATCTGCCGGCTTCCGGGGGCATTCGTGGGGGCGGGAGTTCCAAGCGTGCCGTAGACGCCGGAAACGCCACCAATAATCGTCCCTAAAACGGGTTGGAGCGGAAGAGCTTGGCTCCCGCCCATCCAGGTCCATTCGTTTTGGTCAGGTGTCTGCGCGGTGGCAAGTTGAGAGAAGCCGGCAAGCGCAGATAGACACCCGAGCAAGAAACCTGCAAGTGGGCCAAGCTTTCTGACCTGCATCTGAAGAGCCTCTCTGCGCTGATTTGCCACCAATTATATTCCAATCTGTTTGACCGATCCTAGATTCAGCGCTAAGAAGGCCACGAGCTCCACGGAAATTGAAGCGGGCGCGGGATAGGCGGACTACGGCGGATTAGTGGCGACCTGGTTGATGATGCGCTGCACGAGGACCACATGCGTGTAGATGTGGTGGTGATCGAGGGGGCGGATTCTTGGCGCTCGGCTGTGCGCTAGTTCGCCTGCTTGTAGAACGTCTCTCCATCGAGCGTGATGGTCGTCCGGTTCACGTAGATAACGCTCCAACGAATGTGCCCGGGCTGAAGAGGCATCGGATACTGGAGGTCCAGAATCCCGCCCTTGGCCGAGGGGGTCTCCCACCTGCAGGTCCCGGACCACTTGGCCTTGCCATTGACGAGGAATCCGCAGGTGCCGTTCTGCTCGACCACCAGGCCATTGGTCTTGTTTACGTTGACCCAGCTACCGATCGGCGGGGCTGCGGCCTGCGCCCTGGCGGCCTGGTTGCTCATCACGACCAGCATCATGCATGCAAAAGCCAGGCAAAGCGCGCTCAAATTGCGGGAACAGGAGAAGGACCTGCGAACGCTTTTCATTTTCTCGAACAACCTCCGTAGCGCCAAAAGAAACCTATATTGATGAAGCCTGCAAGGGTTGAAACCGACATGGGCGGGGGCGCTTTTGATGTGAATCTACCACGGCAAGGCGGCGCAACGACAACGGCAAGGCGGCCCAACGACAACGACGAGGCGGCGCGAGGACAACCCTGAGCTGCCGCGCGGGGCGGCTCGGGTCCCTGTTTCCGCCGGATGTGCGCGTCACCACGTTGATACGCGAACCGTCGGGCGCTTCGACTGCGGGGTTACGGCGGGTTCGTGGCGACCTGGTTGATGATGCGCTGGACAAAGACGACGTGCGTGTGGATGTGGCTGGCGATCGAGGGCACGAATTCGGTGATGAGGTTATCAATGGGCGCGGTGGCCAGATCGATGCTGTAGCGCTCGGCGTCGGCGGAGAAACGCGTCTCGAGATCCGGAACATAGAGGTTGGAGATGGCGATGTCGAAGACGGGAGCGACGATCTGGGAGTAGTTGATGGTATTTCTGCCGTTGTCGGCTTGCTGCCAGAAGGTCTCGTCGATGCAATGAAGGACGCGGCGCGGAATGCTGAGATCGGGACGGCGATGATAGTGCGGGTCAGTGTGCGTAACGGCGGGAACCACGAAGGTGCCGAAGAACTGATCGGTCATGTCCTGAGTGAAGTTGACCCCGGACAATCTGCCCCAGCCGGGGAAGCCTGGACCGTACGCCGTATGCGAATCGGCCGCGACTTCGATGCCTGACACGCCGAAGATGGTGGCGAGGTTGAAGGGGTTGATCAGGTTATCGAGCGCGAGGCGGAGCTTTTGCGCGGGCGAAAAGCGCATGACCTCAGGGCCGGTGACAAAACGGGTATACCAGTTGAAGAACGGGGCGTGCTCCAGGCAGACCGTCGACTCGACCGCGGTTGAGCCGGCCTCGCGCGTGGTCTCGCCCAGGCCGAGAACGGAAACGGCGCGCAAGCCGCCCGTGGCCGCCATCGATGCGCCGGCATTTTTCACGGCGCAGGGGTTGAGGGGTTGCGGAGGCCTGGCGGACTTCTGCGGCGGAGGACTTTCGACCTGCGTAGGGGTCGATTGGGCGGGTGGGGCTGCGGCGGGCTGGGTTGAGCTTTGTGGCTGAGGAGCGGGTGAAGCAGCGGGTGCAGGTTGAGTTTCGCCGGTCGGGCTTTGTGCGGTGGCGAGTTTGCAAGCGCAAAAGGCCAGCGCCAGCGCGAAGAAAGACAGGCTGATGAAGCGCGGCTCGCGAAGCCATGCGCGAGAGAAGCCGCATCCCGTACTTTTGTCATCTAATGTGATCATGCGAAAGCGGTGCGCTTGCGTCCATAGTAATCTTGACGGTCCCCCGCCGGCTGCGCAGGCATTGACGCGGCACGTCGCGTCGCGCAGACTTTGGACAGGTTGTCAGAAGGGACGTAACTTATGAGCACGCCAAATATGCCGGGATGGGGTGGACCGCCGACGTTGGGCCAGAGGATCGACGAAGCGGTCGAGCTGATCGAGATGGAGTTGCGCCACGCCATTACCTATGTGAACGACGCAGTGATTCCGCAGGTGCGGCGGGAGTCGATCTCAGCCATGCGCACTGCGGCCGACACGCTGCGCAACCTGGCCGACCGCTTTGAGCGGCAAAACAATCCGGCGGCGAAGCAGCCGTACGGCAGTGCGCCCAACGACCCAAATAAGGAGCCGCGCTCTTGAGTAGAGGCGAGCTGCAGGGCAGGGATATGCGGCCCGTTGCAGGCTGGCGCGGCGCGGCGGCGCGCGGGACGGTGAGTTTCGCTCTGCTGGCAATTTTTTCGCTGGGGGCGAACGGTTGTAAGCACCGGGAGAACACGCGCGTGGCTCCGCCACAGGCTTTGCCGCCGGAGGCCGAGCCGGCTTCCGGCGGACCATCCGGGTCGGGAACGGCCTTGGCGAGAATTCCGGTAACGCCGGCGCCGCCAGGAGGGATCGATGGCGACGATCTCGCATTCGTTGCGACGCACAGGCCGATTCTGAGCGAGGTTGGTTACGCCACCTGGTACACGGCGCCTTACAAGGGGCGCCACGCTGCGAACGGGCAGGTGTTTGACGACGACGCGATGACGGCGGCGCATCGCACGCTGCCGATGGGATCGCTAGTGGTGGTGACCAACCTGAAGACCGGCGAATCAAGCGCCATGCGGATCACCGACCGCGGGCCGTTTGTGGAAGACAGGATGCTGGATCTAACGATCGCTTCGGCCAAGGCAGTGGGCATTTACCGCACCGGCATGGCCATGGTGCGCATGGATGTATACGAGACTCCCAAGCCGATTTCGACTGGCGGGCGCTGGTGCGTGCAGATCGGCGCGTTCCACGACGAGGACGACGCGATTGCACTGAAGGCGCAGTTGCTGCGCGATTATCCCGGAGCGAACGTAATCGAGTTTCCCGGCGAGAAGAGTTTCTGGGTACGTATCCGGCCGGAGGGCGACGATCGCGCGATGGCCGAGCAAATCGCGCGCCAACTGCAGCCGGTTGAGGGCGACGCGTACCTGACGCGGCTGGACTGATGCGGCAGCAAGTCAGCGAGTCAGCAATGCAGAAAATCAGCTGATTAGCGCAACAGCGCAGACGCGGCCCAGAGCACCGGTTCCTGGCCGTGGAAGTCTCCGGTCTTGCGCTTGCGCTGTAAGTAATAATCCAGGCTGTTCAATTTATTTGTGCCCTCGCAGACGCTGGTCACGTCGTTGTTCTGATCGATGAAGCCTGTGACCGCGATCCATGCCTTGCGGGCGGCGGGACCGTACGTGGCCGCGTCGAGCCAGCCGTTCTTGACGCCAGTGATGAGCGCGAATGTGAACATACCCGAGCTTGACGACTCTTCCCACGCCTCGTCGTGGTCGATAAGCTGGCGCCACATGCCGTCGGGGGCCTGATATTTGAGGAGCGCTGCCATCATCAGCTTGTAGCCGGCCAGGATGCGCGCGCGCTGCGGATGATCGGCGGGAAGATCGCGCAGCATTTCCGTCATTCCCGCGGCCACCCATCCGTCGCCGCGGCCCCAGAAAAACGGGACGTCGGGCGCGTGATAGAAGAGGCCGTTGGGCTGCTGCAGCTTGTCGAGATAAGCGACCATCTCGTTGGCGTCGCGGTCGAGATACTTTTTGTCTCCGGTGGCGCGCCAGGCCTGCAACTGCAGGATGGTGAGCATGTACATGTCGTCGATCCAGAAGCGCGTCTCGTGAGAGAGGCCATCGGGCTGGGGATTCTCCCATTGCCGGTCGGCGAACGAGAGCCCGTAGTCGAGATATTTCTTGTCTTTAGTCTGTATTGCGATTTCGAGGGGAACGATGCCGAAGATGGAGTCGTCGACATGGTCGCGCATGGGGACAAGAGCAGCCTCTGCGCCGCCGGGCATTAATGGATCGAAGTGTTTGATGAGGCGGTCGCGCAAATCGGTGTCGTGGGTCAGCTCTGCAAAGGTGAGCGCGCCATACCAGGTGCCGACTTCGCCATAAAAGATTGTGCCCGGGTTGTGTTGGTGCGGGCTCACGATGAAGTGCTCGGCCAGGGCTTTGCCGACTTCCTGCGGAGACCGCCCCGGCGGCCAGTTGCTAAAGGAGTCCTGCTGTGCGGAGGCGGTGAGGGCGGCAAGCAAAAGCAGGGCCAACGCGGCAATCTTTAACGGGGAGTTCAAGTGCGTTTCCTCCAAAGCGCAAACCGCAGCGCCGAACCATTTTACCCGGCTGACGCGGTTTCCGGTCACGGCAGAGCGGTGACGTAGGCCTGATCGGTGGCCTGGCGCATGGCGGCAGAGAAGCTGTCCCAGGTGCAGGAAAGATCCGGGCGGCTGCATGCGGGGATGAAGATGGGCGCCTCAGCGGGCGGGTTGGCGGGGGTCAGCGGCTCCGTATTGCGCATTTGCTCGAGAGTTTGCGCAGTGAACGCGACGCGCACGAAGGGCCCGGACCTGGGCGAGCGCCAAAGTTCGAAGACCAATGCGCTGCCTGGCGGCGAATCGTCGACGCGGCCGTCGGCTATCCAATCGATGCCGAGAGCGCCGGCGAGAGTAACGATGTTCGTGTCGTGGCCGACCAGAATCACAAGACGGTCACCGGGCTTGCCGATCGCGCCCGGCGCCGGTTTTCCCGTCACGCTCTGCTCCATGGTGCGGCGAATGTGGTCGAGGAGATTGGAGGCGTTGATGCGGGCGATGGCGGGCGTGCGATCGCCGTAGTCCCATGCCGCAATGTTGGCTTGCATTACGTAGCGCAAGGTGGCGCCATCGAGGCATCCCCAGCCAGTGTCAGCATCGCTCATTCCCTGCGTGTACTCGAGGAGCAGATTTTCGGCCAGCGTGGAAGCGGTGACGAGCAGGCCGCGCGCTGCCACGGGGGAATCAACCGTTCCGGGGTTGAGGCTGGCGGGAATATCGAAGATCGAGGTGCGACGCGGATTTGGCGGCAGACGCCCGCAGCCGGACAGAATGCGATCGAGCTCGGCCAGTTGCGGACGGTAGGTTTCGGTCAGGTTGGCGGGATTGCCGCCGATGCGCCCCGCGATGGCAGCCGCAGCAAGCGCTGGATCAGGATGACCGACACCAGCTTTCCGCGGACTGAAGAGGGGATCGGTTACGCCATCGGGGCGCGAATGAACCTCGATATTGCAATCCGGAAACATTCCGTCGGCGAGTGCTCTGCCGGTTTCGCGGGTGCGCTGGTCCGTGTCGGCCAGGATTGTTACGTGGGTCGAATCCGCGCAGCCGGTGGGTGCGAACAGGCCGTCGGCGGAGAACCGCTCCCGATCCCATGCGCCGAACAGCTTCATCAGCTGGTAGCCGTGGGCGGTGAGTATGCCGGGTGCGACCTCCCATTTGGGCCAGGGCGCTGCGGAATATTTGTCGAGATCGGCTTGCGACGTGAGCGGCGAGCGAACGCCATGACGACTGAGTACGATGACGAGCTGGAGTTTCGCGTCGCCAGCGGGAGCCTGCGCGCTCGCAGGTTGAGCGTGCGGGGACATGCAGAAAAGAAAGAGAACAAGAGCGGCGAACCGGAAGGGTCGCGATTCGGTGCGAAGGGTCAGCATG
>JBEKWT010000127.1:0-8108 GCA_049512795.1 Occallatibacter sp. | reverse complement strand
AACGCGCTCCCGTTGCCCGAGGATCGCGGCGCGGCCGATCTCGAACAAACCCTCAAGCGGCTCGGCACCACGGCCAGCGTACTTTTCATCGTCCCCCATCCTGACGACGAAGACGGCGCGCTTATGACTTATCTGTCGCGCGGGCTGGGCGTTCGGGTCACTCTTCTCACGCTCACTCGCGGCGAGGGCGGCCAAAACGCGGTAGGCGCCGAGAGCTATGATGCCCTCGGCCTCATCCGCACCAGCGAGCTGCTCAAGGCCGACGAATACTACGGCGTGCGCCAGCTTTGGGGCACTGAGGCCGACTTCGGCTTTTCCAAAACCCAGGAAGAATCGTTTCAGAAGTGGGGCCACGATCGCGTCCTATACGACGCGGTGCTCGCCATCCGCATGGTTCGCCCGCAGGTCATCTTGTCCACCTTCGTCGGCGGATTGACTGATGGCCACGGCCAGCACCAGGTTGCCGGCGAAATCGCCCAGGAAGCCTTCAAGGCCGCCGCAGATCCAAGCATCTTTCCCGAGCAGTTGCGTCCGGTCAAGGACGGAGGCGCCGGCTTAGAGCCTTGGCAGCCGCTCGCTGTTTACTCGCGCACGCCGTTCGCGCCCATCACCAACGGCCAGATGCTCGACTACGCCACCGGCAAATGGGCGCCGGCAAGATTTCACAACTACCTTACCGGCGAGTGGATCGAAGGCGCATTGCCGGCCGACGTCACGCTTCCTGTGGGAAAATGGGACCCGGTGCTCGGCCGCACCTACGTGCAGATTGCGCGCGAAGGTTGGGGCGAGCAGAAGTCGCAATACGGCGGAGCGAATCCGGCGCTCAGCGGCCCGGATTCATCTGGCTACCACCTGTGGGCTGTTGCGCCATCTGCCGCAGCATCGGGCAAAGATAAGCCGTCCGCCGCATCGGGCGGCGATCAAGATAATGCCACCCTTTTCCGCAACGCCAAAGTCAACATCGACACCGGCATCGCGGGCCTCGCGCAGCTGGCAGGCGGCGCGCCGCCCGCATGGCTCACCGATGGCCTTGGCAAAATCCAGAGCGGCCTGAATGCGTTCACCAGCGATTGCAAAAACCAAAGCGGCGTCGATGCAGCGCACAAACTGGTGCCCATCTATCGCGAAACGCTCGATCTCTACCAGCGCGTGAACGCGAGCGACCCCAACGTTGAAGTAAAGGCCGGCCTCGAGCTCGAGCTGGGCGAGAAGATTGTTCAGTTCCAGACGGCGCTCAAAGATCTGCTCGGCCTTGACCTCGTCGCGTTCACCACCAACAGCGCACGTCAACAAGGTCCGGGCGGTCGCGGCGCATCCGCCGATGAATCAGCGCGCAGCGTTTGGCCCGGCGAGGACTTCAGTGTGCGCGTGCATCTCGCGCAAGGGCTGGGTGCGGCAGAGTTGAGTCGGGCATGGCTCGTGAGCAGTGACGGCACCCCATGGAAAATCGACGACGCCGCCGGACCGATCGACACACAACTAGCCTCGCTGCAAGCGACCGACAGGAGCTTCCGCGTCCACATCCCCGCCGACGCCGCGCCCACCGAGCCCTACTTCACGCGACCAACCACCGAGCAGCCCTACTACGACATCTCGAATGAAGCCTGGCGCGAGCGCTCCTTCGCGCCCTATCCACTGTCCGCGTGGGCCGAGTTCAGCTTCGATGGCGTTCCCATCAGGCTCGGCCAAGTCGTGCAAACGCTGGCCCGCGTCACCGGTGTCGGCGGCGTCTATCAACCGCTTGTGGTCACGCCGGCCATCGGTGTTCGCGTGGAACCGGAGGCGCGCATTCTTCCCCTCGATGGTTCGCCGCTGCCTGTGACCGTGACGGTTCACGCCGAGCACACCGCCGATGGAGTCGTCGCCCTCAAGCTGCCCGAGGGTTGGCGCGCCGATCCCGCGCAGCGCGAATTCCACTTGAAAGCCGCAGGCGATACCGAGCCGCTGGTCTTTTCTGTAACGCCGGCCGGCGACGTGGCAGCACGCGCCTACTCAATCAAGGCAGTGGCACTCGTGGACGGCAAGAGCTACTCCATCGGCTGGCAGAGCATTGGCTATACTGGCTTGCTTCCCTATAACCAGTACAGGCCCGCGGAACTTCGCACGCGCAAAATCGAAGTGAAAGTGTCGCCGGGTCTGCGTGTGGGCTACGTGATGGGAACCGGCGATCTCGTCCCCGAAGCCATCGAGGCGCTAGGCATCACGCCGCATCTCGTCACCGACGACGAGCTCGCCACCGCCGACCTCTCGCAGTGGAACGAGCTGGTCATCGGCATTCGCGCCTATTCCACGCGGCCCTCGCTCGCCGCCGCCGAGCCGCGGCTCGAAAGTTTCGTCGAGCGCGGCGGAACTCTCGTCGTGCAATATCAAAGCGCTACATTTCCCGCACCGCTGCCGCTCGCGATGAAAGGCATGGCTGAGCGCGTCGTCGACGAGCAGGCTCCGATCAAGCTGCTCGATCCCACGAACTCACTCCTCGCATGGCCCAACAAAATTACCTCCGCCGATTTTGACGGATGGTTTGAAGAGCGCGGCCATGGCTTCCTCGATCATTGGGACCCCGGATACACCGCGCTCACCGAAACCGCCGATCCCGGTCAGGATCCGCAACGCGGAGGGCTCCTCGTCGCGCATCGCGGAAAGGGAACCTATATATATGTTGCGTTCGCGCTCTACCGCCAGTTTCCTGAGTTAGTGCCGGGAGCATACCGCCTGCTGGCCAACCTTCTCAGTGCCGGCTCGCAGACCGCGGACAAATCTGCCCCATCACCCGCGCATCCCTAGCAGCCTGCAGCGTGCGCTCCGCAGCAATCTCTCCGCCGGAATCTTCCACAAAGTGCGGCGAAAAAGCGAAGCGCCTGTAAATAAGATTTGAATTTCTCGTCTGCCCTCTTCGCAGCAGATCTGCATCAGCCCGCAACTGTGAATTCTGTGTGAATTCGTCAAATCTTAATCTTGCTCTGCCAGTCTTGGATTCGGAACAACAGGAGGAGTTTTCGCCGGCGCGAAGCTCCTTCCATGACCACTCCCCTAATCTTTCGCGCCGATGGGAATATCGCAGATTATTCAATTCTTCAACGCGTCCGGGATGCAGAAGTGGAATGCGTCCTCTGTGCACGGGGCGCTGCCACGATTCGAACTTCAATCGAGAGGAAAAGAGAGGCCCAAATGAAATTGACAGTGAAAGCGGCTGCCATTGCATTTCTTGCAGCCGGTCTTGTTGTTTCTTACGCACAAACCAGCGGCACTACGCCGCCGGCCAAAAAGCACGCCGCGGCCAAAAAGCCCGCTGCTCCGGCTGGCCCTACGGTGCAACAGCAGATTGATGATATGAAGCAGCAATTCCAGGGCGAGATCGACGGATTGAAAGCCGATCTTGCCACCAAGGATGAGCAGTTAAAGCAGGCGCAACAGGCGGCGGCCGATGCGCAGGCAGCAGCTGCCAAGGCTGAGGCCGACGCCACCGCGCAGCAGCAGGCGGTCACTGACAATGCCTCGGCCGTGACCACGCTGCAAAGCACCGTCAGCGACTTGAAGATCAACGCGGTTTCGCTCGCCACCACGGTCTCCGATGAGACCACAAACATCAAAAAGGCCATCAACAATCCTGACGCCCTTCATTACAAGGGCATCACGCTCTCGCCCGCCGGCAGCTTCGTGGCGGGTGAAACAGTGTGGCGTCAGGGTGCCACGGGCGGCGACATCAACACTGCGTTGACCGGCGTCCCGCTGGCCAACTCCCAGGCAGCTCAGTTGAGCGAGTTCTTCGGTTCTGGTCGCCAGTCGCGTGTCGCCCTCAAGGGCATCGGCAAGCTCAGCAGCGCAACCCTCACGGCCTACTACGAGGCTGACTGGCTGAGCTCGGGCACTACTTCGAACAACAACCAGTCGAACAGTTACACCTTGCGCCAGCGGCAAATCTGGGGCGATGCAAAGTTGACGAGCGGCTGGGATTTCTCGGGCGGCACCGGCTGGTCGCTGGTGGCTGAAACCACCTCTGGCCTGACGCGCGGCACGGAAGTCCTGCCTTCGACGATCGATGCGCAATACTCCGCGGGCTTCGTATGGGCCCGCCAGTACAGCTTCCGCGTCTCCAAGGATTTCGGCAAGGCATTCTTCTTGGGCGCTTCAGTTGAGAATGCCGAGACGCTGAACGCGTCCGGCCAAAACACGCCGACCAATTATCTGCTTGGCTCAACGGGAACCGGCGGCGGCCTCTACGACAATCAGGCCAACTACTCCTTTAACTACACACCGGACTTTGTGGTGAAGATGGCCTTCGAGCCCGGCTGGGGTCACTGGGAGATCTTCGGCATCGAGCGCAACTTCCGCGATCGAATCTATCCCTGCGCGACAGTAACGGCTACCTGCACGGTGCCGACGACGGCTCTGCCCACCAACAGTACGGCAACCGGCGCAGGCCTCGGCGGTGGCTTCCGCGCTCCGCTTGGCACCAAGAAATTCACCATTGGTCTGAAAGGACTGTGGGGCCAGGGCGTCGGCCGCTACGGCTCATCCACCATCGCCGACGTCACCCTGCGCCCCAATGCGGCGTTCTCTCCCATCCATGGCTTCTCGGCCCTGAGCACGATCGAGCTGAATCCCACCCCCAACTTCAACGCGTACTTCAACTACGGCGGCGACTATCTTGACCGCGACTACGTTCTTAGCGGCACCACCCAGGTGGGCTTCGGAACGCGCAGCGTCAATATGTCGGGCTGCTTGGTTGAGCCCACTGTCCCCACAGTTGGCGCAACCGGAGCCGCACCGATCGCCCCCTCCAACTGCGGCGGCAGCAACAAGGATGTCCAGGAGTTCACGGCTGGCTACTGGTTCAACTTCTACAACGGTCCCAAGGGCCGCTTCCGCCAGGGCTTCACGTACGAAAACGTCCGGCGCGACTTGTGGTCGGGCGCGGGCGGCACTGCTAACATCGGCAACGGCGCACATGGCACTGACAACATGATCTTCACCTCGCTCCGCTACTACCTGCCGTAAGCCAACAATCTTCCGCACAAACAACAAGGGGCAGTCCACAATGGACTGCCCCTTTTGTTTGTTTTGAATTCCGATTCGGTTTGCGGTGCGTCGAACGCTACGTGCTTATTCCGCCGCTTCCACCGGCTTGGTCTGCGCCACCGTCCAGTCGGCCGCACCCACCTTGAACCGCGCAAAGCGCCGCACCGTGATGTTCTCGCCCAGCTTGCCGACCTTCTGCGCGATCAGCTCCTTCACACTGACCGCCTGGTCCTTGATGAACGGTTGCTCCAGCAGGCAAACCTCTTCGTAGAACTTCGCCATCTTCCCGTCCACAATCTTCTCGATCACCGGCGCCGGCTTGCCCGTGGCCGCTGCCTGCGCGCGATAGATCTCCTTCTCGCGCTCCAGATCCTCCGCGGTCACATCCTCGGGCTTCACGTAGCGCGGGTCGCTGGCCGCGATGTGCATCGCCACGTCCTTCAGCAGCTCCTGAAAGTCCTCGGTCCTGGCCACAAAATCGCTCTCGCAATTCAGCTCCACCAGCACGGCAATCTTGCCGCCGGCATGAACGTAGCTCCCCACCGCACCCTCGTTGGTCACGCGCGAGGACTTCTTCTGCGCCGAGGCCATGCCCCGCTTGCGCAGCACCAGGAATGCGTCCTCAATGTTCCCCTTGCTCTCCTGCAGAGCCTTCAGGCAGTCGCCCATCGGCGCGCCCGACTTCTCGCGCAGTTCTTTCACCAGTTTCGCGTCAATCTTCTCAGTCACCGTCGTCATCTCTCTTTTTCCCTGGCCGCGCGCGGCCTTATCGATAAGTACTGCGTTTAAGATCTCACAATCGTGTTGCGCGCCAGAGAATTTCCGGCACACGAACTACGCTACTGGCTTAACTTGAATTCGTCTTGAAAAGGAACGGCCTTAGCCGCACCGTCTGCTTGAAGTCGCCTTGAAAGGGCGCGATCCCGCCGCTTGCGAAAAACTGCTTCGGAAAACCCGCCAGCCCGCGAAAAAACAACTGCATGGCACGCCGCGTGACTACTTGGCGCTCTCCGCCACTTCGTCCTCTTCCAGAAGGGTCGCCACAGCGGCCGGCGCCTTGCGGATGCCCCCGCCCAGTGCCGCTTCCAGGTCCACTTCCTCGCTCGGTGAGGACTCCGCCGAAATCGCTACGCCCTCCACGTCGCCTTCGCTCACTTCCGTGGCCGCTGCTTCCGGCGCCTCTTCCGTGAAGGCCTTGTCGCTCAGCAGGTTCACGCCCTCGGCGGCGGAGTCGGCCACCTTCGACGTAAACAGCCGAATGGCCCGCAGCGCGTCGTCGTTGCCCGGGATCACGTAATCCACCACCGTCGGGTCGCAGTTGGTGTCCACGACGGCAACCACCGGGATGCCCAGTTTCCGTGCTTCCTTCACCGCAATCGTCTCGTTGTTCGAGTCCACGATGAACAGCGCGTCAGGCAGCCGCTTCATATTCTTGATACCCGCCAGATTGGCCTGCAGGTGCTTGCGCTCGCGCTCCAGCTTGATTACTTCCTTCTTGGTCAGCAGGTCGTAGCGGCCGTCCGTGGCCATCTCATCCAGTTCCTGGAGGCGCTTCACCGACTTCTGCACGGTAACCCAGTTGGTCAGCAGACCGCCCAGCCAGCGCTGGTTAATGTAGGGCATGCCCGCCCGAGTCGCCTCTTCGGCCACCGCATCCTGCGCCTGGCGCTTGGTGCCGACGAACAGAATCGTCTTGCCGCTTGCGCAAAGCTCAACCACAAACTTCGATGCCTCTTTGAAAAGCTTCAGCGTCTTCTGCAGGTCAATGATATAAATTCCGTTGCGCTCCCCAAAGATGTACTCCTTCATCTTGGGATTCCAGCGCTTCGTCTGATGCCCGAAGTGAACACCCGCTTCGAGCAGTTCCTTCATGGTGATATTTGCCAATTGTCCTCCTTCGTGGACTGCATCCGAGCTGGTAATTCTGTGGCCCGGATTTATCCCGCTCGCACGGGAGATTTGTGAAACCAGCTTTCAGTTCTCAGCCTTCAGCTCTAAGCTTGCCCTTGCCCCAATCTGCGTTTCCAACAAACCGGAAACAAATCGCACCAGCAAGAAAAAGCTGACGGCTGAAAGCTGATAGCTAACAGCTCTCGAAGCGCTTTAGCGCTTCGAGAATTGGAACCGCTTTCTCGCGCCCTTCTGTCCGTACTTCTTGCGTTCCTTCTGGCGCGCATCGCGAGTCATCAACCCTTCGGCCTTGAGCAGTTTGCGCAACTCAGGGTTGAACTCAACCAGAGCGCGGGCTATGCCCATCTTCACCGCGTCGGCCTGTGCGGAAACGCCGCCGCCGCTCACGGTCGTCAGCACATCGAAGCTCGCCCCGAGTTCTGCCACCACCAGCGTGCGCTTGGCGCTAACCCGCTGTTGCTCGGTCACAAAGTGCTCTTCAAACTTCTTGCCGTTGACTTTCCACTCGCCCGTGCCGGGACGCAGAAAAACTCTCGCGATCGCCGACTTGCGCCGCCCCGTCCCATAATACTGAACCAGATCCTCTGCCATTCGTTTCCTCTTAGCTCTCAGCCGTCAATCTTGTCTTTCCTGGTCCCTATTCCTTAGTCCCGGAGCCTCTACGTCCCTAAGCTTCTCGGTCCCTTGTTCCCTCGGTCTTTTGCCGAACCCGTCAGTTCATTCTCCGCAGCTCGTTCCAGCGCGAAAAAACTAATCACGAACCACTAACCACTAACCACTGCTCTTACAACGCCACCGGCTTCTGCGCCGTATGCGGATGCTTGTCGCCGCGGTATACCTTCAGCTTCGAAGCCATGGCGCGCCCCATCTTGCTCTTCGGAAGCATGCCCTTGATCGCCTCTTCCAGAACCTTCTCCGGCCGGCGATTGATCAGCCGCGTAAACGACTCTTCGCGCAACCCGCCCGGAAACCCCGTGTAGCGCCGGTAAAGCTTGGTCTGGTCCTTCAAACCCGTCAGCCGGACCTTCTCCGCGTTAATCACGATCACGTGATCGCCCATGTCGATGTACGGCACATACTGCGGATTTGTCTTGCCGCTCAGCACCATCGCGGCCTTGGTCGCGAGGCGCCCCAAGGTCTGTCCGCTTGCGTCCACCACATACCATTTGCGGCTGATA
>JBEKWT010000126.1:0-14718 GCA_049512795.1 Occallatibacter sp. | reverse complement strand
AGCGTCTCCAGCAGCGCCGATGCCGGATCGCCGCGGAAGTCCCGCCCCAGCTTGTCCACCTCGTCGAGCATGATCACCGGGTCGTTGGTTTCCGCTCGCCGGATGCTTTGGATGATTTGTCCAGGCAATGCCCCAATGTAGGTTCTGCGGTGACCGCGGATCTCCGCTTCGTCGTGCATGCCGCCCAGCGAGATGCGCTGGAACTTGCGGCCCAGCGCGCGCGCTATCGACCGGCCCAGGCTGGTTTTGCCCACGCCCGGAGGCCCAACGAAGCACAGGATCGGCCCCTTCATGTCCGGCTTCAACTCCAGAACGCTCAGGTAGTCCAGGATCCTGTCCTTCACCTTTGTCAGTTCGTAGTGGTCCTCATCCAGAATCTGCTTGGCCACACTGATGTCGATCTTCGATCCCGAGCTCTTCGTCCACGGCAGCACCGCCAGCCACTCAATGTAATTCCGGGTAAGCGAGTAGTCCGCGGCCATGGGCGACATCCGCTGCAGCCGCCCCAGCTCCTTCAAAGCTTCCTTCTTCACATCCTCGGGCATGCCCGCGGCTTCAATCTTTTGCCGCAGCTCGTCGATGTCGCGCTGCCCCTCGTCCTGCTCGCCCAACTCCTTTTGGATGGCCTTCATCTGCTCACGCAGGTAGTAGTCGCGCTGCGACTGCTGCACCTGGTCCTGCACCTCGGTCTGGATCTTGGTGCGCAACTGCTGCACCTCGATCTCCTTGGCCAGCAGCTTGTTCAACTGCTCCAGCCGCTCGGCGATGGCCGGCGTTTCCAGCAGTTGCTGCTTGTCATCCGTCGTCAGGAATGGCAGCGACGACGCCACGAAATCCACCAGCCTCGCCGGCTCCTCGATGTTCGCGGCAATCGTCCTCAATTCGTCTGAAAGAGTCGCCGACTCCGAAACGATCTGCTGGAACTGGCCCACCACGTTGCGCACCAGCGCCTCAAATTCAGGCGAAGCTGTCTGCTCGGCATCCTCCATCGCCTCCACTTCTGCCACCATGAACGGCTCGGACTGGACGAACCTGAGCAGCCGAACCCGGCTTACGCCCTCGGTGAACACAAACCGGCTCTGGTTGGGCATGCGCACAACCTTGTGCACCGTGGCCAGCGTTCCCACCGCGTGCAGGTCAGCCGGCTTGGGAGCGTCCAGCCGCGGGTCCAATTGCGCCGCAACCACAATCGCCCGCTCCTCCCCCAGGGCCTCGATGAGTTGGATCGAGCTTTCCCGGCCCACCGTTAGTGGCAGCACCGCATGAGGAAACAGCACCGTGTCGCGCACCGGCAGTACGGCAATCCTCCGGGGGCCCGTGGCATTCTGGGGTGTTTCGGAGTTTTCAGGAGTGGCTTGCTGTTTTGGCATTGAGTGTCCTCGTATCAACTTTCCTTAATTAGATAGACTAGAGCGGCAAAAGTTGCAATCGTCCCCCCAGGCATCTCCTTTGAGCCCATGTGATTCCTTACGCGGCAGCTTCCGCCGGCGTTCCACCTGGCTCCAAATCACCCCAGCGGCTCCTGCCAGTGCCGGCAAAGTGCATGCAACTACCCCGCCCAACAGCCGTTAGCGATTATTTTTCTTAGGGTTACCTCCACTGGGGACCGCGCGCCTCACAGCCTTTCGTGGGGTCTATCGGCGGAAGTCGCCGGAAAGTGAGGGTAACCGGCCTTCGCTCCTGAAAATCGCGCCGAATCGCAGCCAGCCCCTCTGGCCGCCATTATTTTCCTTCCTGCTTGAGCGCCGACTCGATCTGTGCCCAGACCTCGTCCGGCGGCTCTACGCTCGGAAAAAGTTGGCGGGCCGCCTCGGCGATTGTCTCCAGCTCGGCCAGCAACGCGCGGCACCGCTCGCAGCTCTGGACATGAGGATGCGCGGATACGTCCTCCCCTGACCCGATCAGCTCGGGCAGTTGGGCCTGGAACTCCTCGCAGCTCATTTTGCCGGGATCGCCCGTCATGATCCTTCCTCCGGGCGCTTCTGGGCGCGCAACGCGTCTCGCAACTTCAGCCGCGCCTTGTGCAATTGCGACTTGCTGTTTCCAATCGAGCAGTCCAGCATCGAAGCAATTTCATTATGCTCAAATCCCTCTACATCGTGAAGGATAAAGATCAGCCGGTAACCTGTCGGCAAATCGGCAACGGCCCGCTCCAGTGCCAGCCGGTCGATCGCTCCCGTCAGCGTCAGGTCGGGGGCGCCAAAGCTGCGGCTCGGACCCTCGTCCGGCGTCGGTTCCATGGCCTCGTCCAGCGAGATCAGCGACAGCCCCTTCTTCCGCAGTTGCATCAGCACCACGTTGATGGCCAGCCGGTGCAACCACGTCGAAAATGCCGAGTCTCCCCTGAATGTGGCGATCTTGCGGTGCAGTTGGAGGAATGCCTCCTGCGTCAGGTCTTCAGCTTCCGCGACATTGCCCACCATGCGCAGGCATAGTGAATAGATGCGCCGCTTATGCAGCGCATACAGTTGCGCAAAGGCCTGATGGTCGCCTGCCTGTGCTCGAGCTAAAGCATCACCATCGGCCGTCTCCGGGCGTGCGACGCTTGTAGACCGATCCGCCGCGCCGGTGCGCATCGGCTCATTGCCGCCTTTCGGCGAAATGGGTCTGGGCGCTTGTGCGGAAGATGATGAATTGGACATCCGCTTCCTTTCAGGTCGTCTTTGCCAAGGCGGTAACTCTTCGGCTATTCCAGGCGTCTCCACCGCAACCGCGGTCTTGAATCGGGGTCCCATTCGACAGGCCTTTCTTAGCGCTCGAATCGAGCGCCTGCCCTCATAGGAGCGACACGGAGCATAGTTTCGGTGGTTTTGCCGCAGCTTCCTTAGTCGTTAGTATAAAGTTAGTCAGTTTGGGTTGGCTGAACTCGAATAAAATCACCAGATCCAACGCCCTTCGAGAGCGCGTCCCATCGAGAGCAAATATTGGCCGCTCCCGCTTCGCACTGGGATGCTAAGGTTCCACCGCACTTCTTAAGATATGGTCTTGCGCACAAAGCCGGCAGCAAGGTGCGGCGATCGCCGGAGCCCCCGAGGACGGCGTTCCCCTCATCGGCTTTGCTTCCTCTTGAAAGCGCTTGCCTCATTCGATTCCTTTTTCGATTCCTTTAAAGCGCATCGCCTGGCTTTCATCGCCCCTGCCGTATTCGCGTCGATTCTTTTTTGTGCAGTAGCCGCACCAGTCTGCACCTGGTGCCAGAACCCGGCCGACGTTCCCGCAACCGCCCGAACCGCCCCAGCCGCTAGCCCGCTTGAATCCGGGACTCCAACCCCAGCGCCAACCCCTGCGAATGACACTATCCTCCAATGGGAAGGCTCCCCGGTACTGCACATCTCCTTTGAGGGCGTCACGGCCGAGCGCCTTAACCCGCTTCCCGGCCATCTTGCTCAGGTCGAAGGCGCCCCGCTCACCGCCGAAAACCTCAAGCGAAGCCTCCGTCAGCTCTTCGAAACCGGCCTCTATGACACCGTCGAAGTCGAAGGCTCGCGTCAGGCAGACCGCGTGTCGCTGGTCTTTGTCGGAACCCCGCGCACGTTTATCGGCACTGTCAGCGTAGACGGAGCCTCCGGATCGACCATGAACACCCTCCTTCAGCGCGCCTCTCAGCTCGAAGCCGGAACGCGCCTGACCCAGGCCAAAATGCTTCGCGCCGTCGCCCAGATGCGCTCCACCCTCGAACAAAACGGCTATCACCAATCGTCCGTTGCGCAAACCGTGACACCCCACCCCGAACAGCAGCTTGACGATGTCGCCTTTCGCGTGATCTCGGGACCGAGAGCTCGTGTCGGAACGATTGCCGTCAACGGCGACTCCGGTATGAGCCTGGAGACATTTCGCCGCCATGCCGGTCTGCGCAGCGGCGCGCATGTCGATCGCGATACCATCAACCACGCGCTCGATGGCGTGCTCCGCGACTATCAAAAAGAGGGTCGCCTGGAGGCCGACGTCAAGCTCGAATCCGCGCAATACAATACCGCCACCAAGTCAGTCGACTATCGCTTCACCGCCGTCCGCGGCCCTGTGGTCAAGGTCGAAGTTCAGGGCGCAGCCGTCGATTCGGAGCACGTCAAGCGGCTCGTCCCCATCTTTCAGGAAGGCAGCGTCGACGAGGACCTGCTCAACGAAGGCAACCGCCGCCTGCGCGACTACTTTCAGGGCCTCGGTTATTTCGATGCCAAGGTCGACCACAAAACCCAGTCGCCCACGAGCGATCAGGTCAGCATTCTCTACACAGTCCAACTCGGCGCGCGCCGCAGCGTCCAGAAAGTCTCCATCGCCGGCAATCGTTACTTCGATACCGCGACGCTCATGAATCTGCTCAGCGTTCATCCCGCCGGCGTTCTCGACCGCCATGGCGTCTACAGCCAGGCGCTGGTCTCATCTGACGTCAGCGCGCTCGAAGCTGTGTACCGGAACAATGGCTTCTCCCACGTGAAAGTCACGCCTGAAACCAGCACTCCTGAGACGGTCGCGGCCGACAACCCGCCCCCCGCCACTGCAGCCAGGTCGCGAACCGCCCCGCTCGTGGTCACCTACCACATTGCTGAAGGCCCACAACTGCGCGTGGGTGCGCTCACATTCGATGGCAACAGCAATATCGCAACCGCCAAGCTTGCCGCACTCCTTAACACCACGCCGGGCCAGATGCTTTCACCGCTCAACCTGGCCGGAGACCACGACGCGATCGTCACCGAGTACTACACTCGCGGCTTCGATCAGGCGGCAGTGACTGTCTCCCAGCAGCCGGAACCCTCCGATTCCGGCAAGGTCGACGTCATCTTCCACGTTGATGAAGGCGAACAGATCTTTGTTCGCAACGTCGACTTGACGGGTCTCGAGTTCACCCGCCCGCAGACCGTGGCCCGAGCCATCACTCTCCACGCCGGCGATCCGCTCAATCGAACGGCGCTCTCCGATACGCAGCGCAATCTCTATAACTTCGCCCTCTTCAATGAAGTGAATGCGGCTATCGAAAACCCCGACGGGGCCGCGCCCGAAAAAACAATCCTGCTGCAGGCCGTCGAGGCGCGGCGCTGGACGCTCACCTTGGGCGGCGGCTTCGAGGCCCAAACCGGCCAGCCGCAAAACAACTGCGCCGGCGCCACCGCCGGGGGTGTCAGCTGCAATCCCAATGGCAAGACCGGTGTCAGTCCCCGCGTGCTCGCCGATCTCACGCGCATCGGCCTTTTTGGCCGCGATCAATCGATCTCCCTGCGCGGTACCTATGGCCTGCTTGAGCAAAGTATCGGCATCCAATACCAGATCCCGCACCTTGAAGGCAATCCCAACTTCGGCTTCACCTTTTCCGGTGGCTATGCCAACAGCCTGGATGTTTCAACCTATGTCGCTTCCCGGCTCGAAGGCGCATTCCGCGGGACCCAGAACTTCAGTCGCCCCGGATCGTGGCTTTCCCGCGCCAACACCTTCGTTTACGAGCTTGACTTCCGCCGCGTCAAAGTGTCCGCCAGCAGCCTTCAGGTTTATCCCGGAGAAATCTCCCTGCTCTCAACCGCAACGCGCGTCGGAGGCCCGGCATTCACATGGATTCGCGACACGCGCGACGTGCCCATGGATGCTCGTCGCGGCACCTACTTGAGCTTTCAGGAATTCCTCTCCGACCGCTTCTTTGGCGCCGAAGCCGAGTTCAACCGTATCGACACCTCCAATTCCAGCTATTACAGCTTCGACAAAGGCCGGTTTGTGGTGGCTCGCAACACGCGCTACGGCCAGCTTCGAGCCTTCGGCAGCGGCGCCAACGGAATCATTCCGCTCCCCGAACGCTTCTACGCCGGCGGCGCGGTTTCCTTGCGTGGGTTCTCCCAGAACGCCGCCGGCCCGCGCGATCCTGAGACCGGCTTCCAGATCGGCGGGGCTGGGACGCTTACCAACAGCACCGAGTTGCGCCTGCCTCCACCCACGCTGCCCTTGCTCGGCAACACAATCAGCTTCGTCATCTTTCACGATATGGGTAATGTCTTTACCAATGCCGGCGATGCCTGGGCCAGCTTTCTGCGCGTTCGCCAGCCCGACAGCGCCGCCTGCAGGAATGCAGTCGTGACAAACCCGAGCGGCTATCCAACGGGCTACGCTCCCACCGCGTCCGACCCTTATACCTCGACTGGCCATCAGGGTCCGTGCAGCTTCAACGACTTTTCTCACGCTCTCGGCTTGGGCCTGCGCTACCACACGCCCGTCGGCCCCATCCGTTTCGACGTAAGCTATAACCTGAATCCGCCCATCTACCCGGTGAACATTAACTACTCCATCCCCACGGCTCCCGGCAGCCCGATCCCCGGTTTCGCTTCGGACCCTTATCTCGGCCAGGCACCGCACATCAACTTCTTTTTCAGTCTGGGGCAGGCCTTCTGATGAATACGCGCGCCCCAATTCGAATCGAATCCACCACAAGAATGGGTGCCCCTGGTCCCTCGCATTTGGGGACCAGGGATAGCACGATCTCATTGTTTCGCGCTGTCATCCTGAGCGTAGCGCGGCGCGTCTTCGCGCCGCGCGCAGTCGAAGCATACCCTGAGCGCAGGCGAAGGGGGCCTGCGGTTGCTTTTTCGCGCAGTCGGAGCACGCCCTGAGCGCAGTCGAAGGGGGCCTGCGGTTGCTTTTTCGCACATTCCATCCACCACAAGAATGGGTGCCCCTGGTCCCTCGCATTTGGGGACCAGGGATAACACGATCTCATTGTTTCGCGCTGTCATCCTGAGCGCAGCGCGGCGCGTCTTCGCGCCGCGCGCAGTCGAAGCATACCCTGAGCGCAGGCGAAGGGGGCCTGCGGTTGCTGGAGCGGCGAAACCGCTCGCTCTTGCGCTGTTGTTTTCTGCTCTGGCGCCAGCCCTCTCCCAACAACCAAACTCGACCGCCCCCGTCGTCCCCGCGCCTTTCGTTGTTATCGACCGCGTCGTCGCCGTGGTCAACAAGCACGCCATCCTGGCCAGCGACATCGACGACGAAATCCGTCTCTCGGTTCTCGATCCAGAACTCGTTGGTCAGGGCGCGCTCTCTCCCCAGCGTGCGCTCGAGCAGTTGATCAGCCGCACCCTCATAGAGCTGCAGATTCGTCAGGAAGACATGCAGTCTATCGAGCCGTCGCCGGATGAAGTCGACGCTCGCCTCGACGAGATTCGCGAACAACTACCCGCCTGCGTGCATCAGAACTGCGCCACCGACGCCGGATGGAAGGCGTTTCTTGCCGCGCATGGTCTTACCCCGGAGCGGGTCGAATCCTATCTCCGCTATCGGCTTGAAATCTTGAGCTTCATCGAGCAACGCTTCCGCCAGGGAATTCAAATCTCCCCGCAGCAGATTGACAGCTACTACCATGACATTCTGCTTCCGCAGTACACGCCCGGCGAAGCCATTCCGCCGCTCGATCAGGTCGCCCCGCGCGTTCAGGAGATTCTGCTCGAGCAGCAAGTGAATGTGCTCTTCGACGCCTGGCTCACGAATCTGCGCGGCCAGGGCGACGTCGAAGTGCTCGACCCGTCTTTGGAACCCGCCGCAACTCAAGGCCCGAGCGCGGGCGCAAGCCCAGCTGCGAGTCCCGCTGCGAGCCCAATTGCGAGTCCAGCCGCGAATTCAGGTACAGCCCCAAGTGCGAGCCCAGGTACAGCGCCATGACCGACCGCGAGCCCACCTCAATCCCGCCCGACCAGACCATCCCGCCGGAACCTCCGCCACGCGGCCCGCACTCCCGTCTGCGCCGTTTCTTTCTCCGCCACCTCCCGCTGAGCCTCGCGGCCGCAGCGGTTCTGCTCATCCTAACGGCGGTCGCCGCCTACTTCATCGCCAGCTCTGCCGCGTTCGAGAATCTCGTTCGCGAGCGCCTCATCGTGCAAATTGAAAACGCCACCGGCGGCCGCGCAGAGATCGCGTCTTTTCATTGGCGTCTTCTTCATCTCGAGGCTGAAGCAGACGGAGTCGTTATTCATGGCACCGAAGACACCGGCGAAGCGCCATACGCCGAGATCGATCGCCTCCGCGTACAGCTCAGCATCTTTGGCTTTTTCACGCCGCGTATTTCCTTGCGCGATCTCGAAATTGTGCGGCCTCAACTGCATCTCATCGTCTATCGCGACGGCTCGACCAACCAGCCGACTCCGCGCAGGCCGGCAAAGCGCGCCAAGTCCGCTGTCGACTCGCTCTTCGATCTGCGTGCGAACCATATCGCGGTCGAGCATGGAACCCTGGATTACGACGATCGCGCCGCAACCTTCGACAATCGGCATCGCTACCTGCCCCTCGACTTCAAAGCCGATGACATAACCCTTCAAATGATCTACGTGCCGTGGTCATTCGCGGCACCCGAGCGCTATCGCATCAGTGCCGCCGCCACGGACCTCACGCTCACCCGCGATCTGCCGCCAAAGCAAGCTCCGCCCGTGCACGGCAAGCTGCAACTCGACCTCGACCTCGAACGCAATCGCGTCTCCTTACGCGGCCTTCAGCTCACGGCTCACAGCCGCGGAGCCGAAGACCGCACGCTCCAGGTTTCCGGGGTCCTGGACGATTTCACCCACCCGCGCTGGCAGGCCAAACTTGCAGGCGATCTCGATATGCGGCTCCTCGATCCTGTCACTGGCTACCCCGACGCGCCCGAAGGCATCGCTCATCTCGATCTCGCAGCCAACGGGATTGCGCCCGCCTTTCACATCGCTGGCAGCGTCCACGTCGACGGTGGCTCCTACACTGGCGCCAACATTCACGCCATCGGCGTCAACCTCGATGCGCGCATCGATGCCGATCAAGGAAAACTGCTGATCACCCAGGTCGTCGCCCGCCTGCGCCAGGGCGGCCAGCAGGGCGGCGAAATTGACGGCGTGGTCGCGCTTGAGCCCTGGCTTCCCGGCCCCAGCGTTGCGCCCGCGCAACTCACTGCTCCTGGACAGGAGAAATCGCGAGCCGCCCGCAACGTCCTCGTCCGTGCCGCGATCGGCTCCATCCCGATGAACGGCAAAGTCACAGCCAATTTCAAGGGCGTTGCCCTCGACGCGATTCTCGATACAGTCTGCCCGCCCCAATGCCGTCGCCTCGGTTTTGACGCCCGCGCCAACGGCCCGGCGACTGCAGCTTGGTCGAACGGCGATGACCGCAGTGTTTCTGTCACCGCCGTTCTCGATCTGAGTCCCTCAGCGCAAACACCCGCCGGCGAAGTGCCGGCCAGCGGCGCCATCGACGCGACTTATACGCAGCGCGATGGCGGCGTGGACCTCCGCAAGTTCGAGTTGCACTTGCCCGCCAGCGATTTGGAGGCGCGAGGCGCACTCGGCGCTTACCCGGTCAACAGTGCTTCGAATCTCACCGTCGACTTCCATTCTCGCGATTTGTCTGAGCTCGATGCCGTGCTGCGCTCGCTCGGCCTCAATCGCAATGGCAAGTCCGGAGTCGCGGCTCTGCCGGTGTCCCTGTCCGGCCACGCCGATTTTCTTGGGAGCTGGACCGGCTCCTTGATCAAGCCGCATCTCTCGGGCACGCTGAAGGCCACGCAATTGGCCGTCGAGATGCCGTCGGCGGCTGGAAACTCCGGCCGGTCGCGGTGGGTGCATTTGGATTCAGCCGACGTCCAAGGCAGCTATTCGCCCACTCAGATCGCCATCGAGCGCGCTTTGTTGCTTCACGGCAATTCCAAAATCGAGCTAAGTGGCACACTTGACGCCTCACCGGGCCCGGGGCCCCCAGCGACAGGTCTTCGTCGTTGGGGTGGGGAACCCGGGAATCAAGCGACAGTTCCTGGTCACTTCCGCGGCAGCCCGCAACCAACCTACGACGAGAACTCCGTTCTCCACGCGCACGCTGACTGTACCAATCTCGACGTCGCCGATTTCCAGCCGTTCGTTGGCCAGTCGCTGCCCGTCACTGGCGCATTCAATGCGCAGATCGAGGCAAGCGGACCGCTTCGCGATCTGGCAGCCTCCGGCTCGTTGCAGATGGATCGCGGCGTCGTCTACGGGGAATCCGTTGCAAGCCTCCGGGTTGAAGGATCGCTGGCCCATAACGTCCTCAAGGTCTCTTCGGCCCATGTTGCCGAGGCGGGCGGAGATCTTTTCGCCTCCGGCAGCTACGACTTCAACGCCAGGAACTTCGCTCTCGACGCCCACGAGCTTGGAATCGACATCTCTCAAATCGGCTGGATCAGCCGCCGCAATCTTGAAGTTGCCGGCAAGCTCTCGCTCTCCGTGTCCGGCTCCGGCTCGCTCGACGATCCGCGCCTCAACGCTACCGCGACCGCCAGCGCGCTCACCTTGGGCGGGCAACACTTCGGCGTCCTCGAAGTTTCCGCGCACACCGCCAATCACAACCTGGTTTACAACGCAACCACCGAATTGCAGGGAGCCGATCTCAACCTCGAAGGCCAGACGGCGATGCGGAACGGCTATGAAACCCGGGCCCGCCTCGAGTTCTCCCGCTTCAACATTGGCGCGCTGTTCCGCATGGCGCACGTTGAAGCTTTCAGCGCCGACTCAGCGCTTGCCGGAACGGTTACGATCGACGGTCCGCTCTCCGATCTCAAGCAGCTTCGCGGCGATGCCAATCTTCGCCAGTTGGCGGTCACCATCGCCGGTGTGCCTCTCAAAAGTGAAGGCGACGCGCACGCCACCCTCGCCGGCGGCACAATCCATCTCGATCCCCTCCACGTCACCGGCGAAAACACCGATCTGCGCGCGCAGGGAACGCTTTCGCTCGAGGGCGCGCAGCAGCTCGATCTTGCTGCCAGCGGCTCCATCAACCTCAAGCTGGCTGAATCGCTCGATCCCGACCTCACCGCCAGCGGCGTCACCACCTTCCAGGTTGTCGCCCACGGCCCTTTGCAGCATCCCGGCCTCGAAGGCCGTGTCGATTTTGAGAACGGCGCGCTCGCCCTTGAAGATCTTCCCAACGGCCTGAGCCAGTTGCGCGGCACGCTTGAGTTCAATCAGAACCGCCTTGAGGTTCGGTCCCTCACCGCCATGACCGGCGGTGGCCAGCTCTCGCTCGGCGGTTACCTCGCCTATCAGCACGGAATCTTTGCCGACCTCACGGTTACGGGCAAAGGCGTTCACATTCGCTACCCTGAAGGCGTCAGCTCCCTGGCCGACCTCACCCTGCAACTCCAGGGCTCGCAGAATAACCTTCTCCTCGGCGGCGATGTCCTCATCACGCGTTTCACCGTCAGCCCCGACCTCGACCTGGCAGCCCTCGTCGCCCAGGCCAACTCCTCTGTCCAAACCATCGCGCCACCCGACGCGCCGTCGAATCACATCCGCCTCGACGTGCACATCGCCTCCTCGCCGCAGTTGAACTTCCAGAACGCATTCGCCAAGCTGGCCGGCGACGTGAATCTCCGCCTCCGCGGCACCCTGGCCTCGCCTTCGCTCCTCGGCGCTGTCTCCATCACCGAGGGCAGCGCTCTTATCGCCGGAACCCGCTACGATCTCGAGCGCGGCGACATCACCTTCACCAACCCGGTCCGCATCGAGCCGGTCATCGATCTCAGCGCCACGGCTCATGTCGAAGACTACGACATCTCCCTCGGCCTCCAGGGATCTCCGCAGAAGCTCAGCGTCTCCTACCGCAGCGATCCTCCGCTCCCTGAGGCCGACGTCGTCGCATTGCTCGCGCTCGGCCACACCGCCAACCAGCAGCGCCTCTACACCCAGCAGCAGGAGCAGGCCATCAGCAATCCCACCACCGATGCGCTGCTCGGCGGCGCACTCAACGCCACCGTCAGCAGCCGCATCCAAAAGCTCTTCGGAGCCGGCTCCGTCAAAGTCGACCCCAATTACCTCGGCGCCTTTGGCAACTCCACCTCCCGCATCACTGTCGTCGAACAGCTCGGCCGCACCGTCACCCTTACCTATGCCACTGACGTCAACACCACCAGTCAGCAGTTGCTCCAGGCTGAAGTGGCCATCAATCGCCACGTCTCGCTCGTAGTCGCACGCGATGAATCCGGCGTCTTCTCCATGGTCGTCAAAACCACCCGCCGCTACCGTTAACCCCATTTCCCTGCTATTTCCAGCTCAATCCGCGCAACCAATTGCACCCCATCAGTGTCTAAACAGACCGGCAGGCTCATCGGCAGGGGGCCGGCCCAGAACGAACAAATCCTGACCACGGAGGACTTCCCCATGACGAGAATCATCAATCTTCGGAACTCTCTTCTCTTTGCCGCGGCTCTTTTCGCTGCGACCCTGGTCGTTCCCCAGGTCTCCCAGGCCGCAGACCAGCAGGATGTGGCCGCCGCAGTTCGAGCCAAGCTGAATAAATCGCAATTCAAAGACGTTCAGGTCAATGTAGACGCGAACAACATTGCCACCTTGTCCGGCACGGTCAGCGACTACGAGAACAAGGCCGACGCCGACAAGATCGTTCACAAGGTGAAGGGCGTATCCGCGGTGCGCAATGATATCCAGGTTGCCGGACCCGACGTCTCTGACGCGCAACTAAAGAAGACTCTTCTCGACAAGCTCACCTACGTCAGCATGGGTTACGGCAGCACGTTCGACGCCATTACCCTCGACGTCCAAAACGGTGTCGTAACACTGGGCGGCCATTCTCACGACTACCCCAACCGAGACTCTGCCCTCGCTGTCGTGTCCACCACACCCGGCGTCAAAGACGTAATCGACGACATTGAAGTGGATCCCGTATCGCCGATGGATTGGGGCATCCGCCTCGCCGTCGCGCGCGCCATCTACGGCTTCCCGACGCTGAACAGGTACGCAATCGACCCCGCCCAGCCCATCCGCATCTCCGTGCAGAACGGAAATGTCGAGCTCTACGGCGTGGTCGACTCCGAAGCCGACAAGAACGTCGCTTACATGCGCGCCAACTCGGTCCCCGGCGTCTTCACCGTCAAGAACTACCTCCAGGTCGCCGGCCAGCCCTCGGGAAAGTAACTCACTGGCCTCACCCTCCCGGCCCCGGTCGCGCATTCGCGGCCGGGGCTGGTGTGTTTTCCCGGGCCTTCTCAGTTGCACCACCCCATTCGTTCTTCGCAGCAACCGAATCAATCGGGAATCCGCATCTCCCGCGCCATAGGCGTTCGCCGCGGCGAATTAGCCCCGCGCTTTCACCGGGGTCCCCGACGACAGGTCTTCGACGTTGGGGTGGTTCGGCGCGTGGAATCCGACGCTCAATGAGGAGCGGAGTCCCGTAGGGACGGCGCCCCTGTCTCGCCGCCAATCCCCAAAATGTTTATGCTGGAAAGTACCTTCTTGACTGCCATAATCGTGCGAGGCGATTTCCGCGCCCGCTAAGGAGTTTGAATGGAGCCGGAGTTGCGTCCCGCGGTCGAAGAAGAGTCGCAGCCCGCGCCAACGCCCGGACCCGCGCCGCACCCTTCCCCGCAACACGACCGCGACTTCGACTGGGTCTTCATCGGGCCGCACGGCTTGCGCGCCGGCTGGTCCATCCTTCTCTTCGCCGCGTTGTACTACCTCTTCCGTGAGGTCATCGGAACGCTCTTCTTCGCCGCTGGGCTCGTCCACGACACGCCCACCGGTTCCGCCGGCGCCGTGTTGGTCGCGGAATTGGTTCCGTTTTTCGCTTTGATCGCCGCTGCCCTCATCATGACTCTCATCGAAGACACCAGAATTGTCGGCTGCATTCCGACCTACAACCTCGCCGGCACTCACCGCGCGCGCCATTTCATTTCCGGCCTGGTCGCGGGCTTCGCCGCGCTCTCTTTGCTCGTCGCTGCTTTGGCCTGGGGCGGCTGGTTGCGTTTTGGCGCCGCCTCGCAATCCGTCGCGCAGGCAGCGGCCATCGGCGCGCTCTGGGCCATCGCATTCCTTCTCGTCGGCTCGGTTGAAGAGGGCCTCTTCCGTTGCTACGCGCTCGCCACGCTCACCCGTGGCATCAACTTCTGGTGGGCGCTCGCCGCCGAAATCGCCATCTGCTTCTACCTCACGCTCAACGGCGGCGGCAACGGCGCATGGGGAGTCTATTTCGCTGCGGCGATCGGCTTCTTCCCTTGCCTCATGCTCCACCGAAAGCTCAAGGCGCAGAGCGCCGCATTCTGGCAGGCTGCATGGGTCACCTCCACTTTCTTCGGCTTCTATCACACCTCCAACAACGGCGAAAACTGGATCGGCGTCTTCGCCGCCTCCTCCATCGGCTTCGTCTTTTGCTTGAGCGTCCGCCTCACCGGCTCGGCCTGGTGGGCCATCGGCTGCCACGCGGCGTGGGACTGGACTGAAACCTTTTTCTACGGTGCCGCCGACAGCGGCCTTCAGGGCCAGGGCCATTTCCTCTCCGCCAGCCCCGCCGGCAATCCCCTCTGGAGCGGCGGCGCCGACGGCCCCGAAGGCAGTCTCCTCGTCCTCGGCGTTATTCTGCTCTTGCTCCTACTCTTGCTTGCCCTCTACGCCCGCAACCGCGCAACACCTGCCGCGCAACCGGCGGATTGAATCCGCCATTCCTCGCGCCGGAGAACTGTTCACTCATTCCCCGCGAGTGCCTCCAGCTTCGTCGTATCCTGTACGTGCCCAATGCCCGATTCACCTCCAACAAGGTCGCTGCAAGCGCCATCCGCGCCACTCGAGCCGCGCCGCAAACGCCGCTGGCCTCTCATTCTCCTCTGGGCCTGCGTTGGCCTCTTCGTCGTGCTTCTCTTTGCTCCGTTAGTCGGAGTGCTCTGGCTTCGCTCCGCCGCCAAAGCGGCTCTGCCCCAGCTCGACGGCGACGTGCATCTCGCCGGCCTGTCCGCGCCGGTCACCGTTCGCCGCG
>JBEKWT010000125.1:0-8164 GCA_049512795.1 Occallatibacter sp. | reverse complement strand
TGCGCTCGAATGCATCAGTGGCCTTCGGATCTTCGGCCGCCGTGACCTTCGCGATCAACCGGTCAAGCCGGGCGCGCAGGGTCGGATACGACACCTCGTACTCATCGCAAAGTGCCTTGAGTGAGCCGGAACTGAGCACAAATCGCTTCAGGAACCGTTGATCTTCCTCATCCATCGCTTCAAGCCAGGGCGGCAGCGACGATTTCATAAAATCAATGTACAACTAAAGTTTATTAATGTCAATAAAATTTAGATATTATTGAATAAAATTGAAGAAGGGATCGGGCGACTGGAGATTGTCCATTGAGGTGCCAACCCGCCGTAAGCAAAAAATGGAAAAGCCCTTACGAGCCGCGCCCGGTCATCGTGTATTACCGGTCCCCATTTCCCCTTTTGCCCCTGCTGCCTCACTCCATCCACAGCGCGCTGGTAATAATCCGCGGATAGTAGCGGCTGGCCTTGCCCTCGCCTGATACGATCTGGTCGCAGCACGCCCAGTATGAGCTGCCCTCTGTTTGCCACTTCACGTGCGCCGCGTCGGCCTCGCGAAAGACATCCGCCACCTTCGGGTCCTCGTCCAGGTGGAAAACTCTCCGCGTCACGTGCATGAAGATCGAAATCTTGCTCATCCACGAATTGTTGCTCGTCGACGAAAGCTTGATCCCGCCATCGGCAAACAAATTCCGCCGCTCCGCATCCAGCAGCAGATTCCGCGTGTGCTCCTTCAGCGCGTTGTACATTCGCTTCTCCTCCGCGCTCGCGAACACCTGCTCCAGCGTCCCGCCCGCAAATCCCGTCTTCACAAAGTACAGCGGATACACGCAGCCTTCCACTGCCGGCAGAATCCGCGACGCATATCCGGGGTTCCCCTTCTCGAAGATCGCCGGCAGCACCCCATCCACTGCCTGGTCGCTCACCACGCCGGCCACCTTCACCGCCAGCTCCGTTGCCCGCTTCTCGTCCGCAGCCGCGCCCAGCTCGCGGAACAGCAATTCCAGCGCTCGGTAGCTCGCCCAGCTCTTCACCGCGATGTACACATTATTTCGCGTCTGCGCCAGCGAGTGGTCAAGCGAATCGTACGTCGTAATCTCCTGCCCGCCGGCAGTCCGCGTGCTGTCGTACTGCGCAAACCCCACGTCCCCGCCGCGGTTGATCATGCTCTCGAGGCACTGCTCCACCACGCCCCGGTTCCGCTTCAGCCATTCCACGTCGCGCGTCTTCGCCACGTAGCACCCGGCCACCAGAATCCAGTTGCACAGCTGCTCCTGCGTCATGTAGCTGAAGCATCCGGTCAGATTCGCCAGCTCGTAGCTGCTCCGCCCCTTCGGCGAAAAGTTGTTGTGTGCGCCCATGTCGTGGCAAAAGCTCAGCCCCCCGGGCTTCGTGTCGTACGGGCGCGTCAGTTGCGCCCCATCCGGAGCCGGCGGTGCCTGCGACGGATCCGCCTGACCCAGCGCCGCCGCCATCGCAATCTCCGTCTTGTACACCTTCACCTCGTCCGTGTAGCTGTACCGCCGCACAAACGTGTCCAGCAAGTTCCGCACCACCCACGGATTGTGCTCGAGCTCCCAGAAGACGTGATCCACCGCCAGGTCCAGCGTGTTCATCATGCAGTACTCGCCCTCGTTCACCACCCATAGCGGCTGCCCATCCACTTCCAACAGTTGCGTGCTCCCGTAGTAGCTGTGCGTCGCGTGCGCGATGATGAATCGTTGATCGTCCGACAGCTTCGCCGCGTCCAGCTTTGCGTCCAGCGCCTCGGCACGTGCGGCCAGCTCGTCCGCGCCATCCAGCGCCGTCTTCAGCACGTCGCCCAGGCCTTTGTAATACCGCGCATACAAATACTTCCCGTCCAGCCCATTCGTCTGCGCGCCCTCCAGGTACGATCCCAGCGCAATCGTCAATCCATACTTCTTTCCCGTCGGCACTTCGAACCCGAATCCCGGGCATGACCCCAGCAAGTGCACCGGGTTATACCGCTCTCTCACCCCGTCGCTCGCTGACCACCGCATGAACACAAACGGCTCCGTCCCCGCCGCCGCCTTCATGCCCGTCGTCCAGTCCCACAGCTCCGCCGCTCCGCCCGCCTCGCGCCTGAAGGCAAACCCCAGCCGGCCCGCTCCCAAATCGTCTTCCAGAATCCGTTCACCTGGCCGCGCATGATTCAACGCAAACATCGCCGTCTTGGTCTCGGTGCCCTTGGTGTTGTCCAGCACCAGTCGCGCCACCACGGCCGGCAGCAGCCCTTGGCGCATCCGGTCTACGTTGTCCTGGTCAGGGTCGGGGATCGACCCAAACGGCGAGTACACCGTAAACGTCAGACCATCCGCGCGCCACTCGTCCGTCGACCACCCATACGTCCGCGCAATCTCTTCCGTCTTGAACGGCTCCGCGTCCGGCTTCGCGTTCTGCTCCGACGGTCCCGCCTGCTCAACCAGGAACGCATCCGCCGCCCGGCTCACCGCTCCCACATAAAACGGCAGGCACTTCAGCGTCGCGCCCGAGTACCGGTCCCCCTCCTTAAACCCGACAAAAACCTCCTGGTCCCCCGGCTGCCCAATCTGCAGCCCAATCCCGCCGCGAGTCCCGAAGTTCCCGCAGGTAAAGCTCATGAATGCCCCCATGGGCGAGTGTTGCGCGTTGAACCTCAAGTCGTACGGGATCGGTCCACGTTTGGTCACAGATCTTCCTCGGGTAAGACGATTTTTGACGCCAACCCAGAATACTAACCCATCCCCACAACCCCAAGCTTCCGGATACCTCGCTCCCGGCGTTCGCCGCGGCGAAGTCGCGCGCCGAACAATCACGAACCACGCGCGAGTTTGTCACGCGCCTCAACGATGCTCCGGGATGTGCAATTCTGACCAGTCCTCCCGCCCCAACCTGCTCCACAGTTGACTGATTCGCCGGTTTGCCTGGCCGCGCCGCTTCAGCAGTCGTAGTCATTCGATGCAAAGGAGAACGTTATGTCCCACTTCACGCTTGTCCTGATGATCGTTGGCGTTTTCGTCCTCGTCCTCGGAATTTTCATGGACGTGAGAGCCCACCTTGAGAATCGCGGTGAAGAACTGGCGCCTTTCCGCAATTACTTCGGAGCCGAATACGACCGCGACCTCCTCCGGCAGAGCTCCTGGAGCGACGGCGAGAACCCCTCTGACCGTCGAACTCGTTTCGAAGCTTTCGATGTGGGTCATTGCGGCGCCACTGGGCGCTATTCAAGTGGCAGCGGCACAATCTCGCGGAATCGCGACCGGGATTGATCCAGGAGTCATCCACCCCGCAACGATAAGGGACATTTCGCCCGCGCTCTCTCTACTGCCTATTCATTCCCGCAGTGTGCAATTCTGCCCAGAATTCAGGCGCCTGGCCGTTCATGATCGATGGTGTGCAGGTTCCTTCCCGCATGGGAAGCCTCCCCATTCACCCTCTGTCGTCGCGGAAATCCCGCATAGGAGAACACAATGTTCAGTCACTTCACGCTCGCCCAGCTCATCGTTGTTGCGGTTGTCATCCTCTTCGTTGTTGCCATCGCCGTCGCCACCTATCTTGAAAAACGCAAAACCAGGGCCCTTCGCAATCGCTTCGGATCGGAGTACGACCGCGCTGTTCTCAGCCACGGTTCCTCGCGGAAGGCCGAGGCCAAACTTGCCGGCCGCGAGACCCGTGTCGGCGCGTTCAAAATCCACGAACTCGGCGCCAGTGAGCGGGAGCGATTCCTCGCCGCGTGGCAAACCGTGCAATCCCGCTTCGTTGATTACCCTAAGGCCGCGGTCACTGAAGCCGACAACCTGATCGCTGCGCTCCTCGTGGCCCGCGGTTATCCCAGGGACACCTTCGAACAAAGCGCCGCGGATCTCTCCGTCAACCACCCCCGCATGATGGAGGGCTACCGCGCGGCGCATGCCATCGCGGCGCGTCCCCCGGGGTCTGAAGCCAGCACAGAAGAGCTCCGTAGCGCAATGATCCAATCCCGCGCCATCTTCGACGAGCTCATCCAGGCACAAAGGCCGATCGAAACCAGAACCGCCGCATAGCTCTTCAAGTGACCGGCACGTGGGGACCTGATCAGGGCCTGAGCCATGCGAACAGGCTCTCGCGCAGATTCCCCTGAAAGGATCGCAAAATGGGACTACTCACAAGCACAAATCGATGGCTTCGCAAGTCGGTGCTGCTCCCCATCCTGATCCTGCTGGGCGCCTTCATTCTGGCGGCCACTCCGGCATTCGCCGCCAGCCCGGGCTTCGAGAAAATTCGGGCAACCTACGCTCAAGCCGGCAACATCATCGGCGTAACGCTCATCGTTTACAACTACACCACTTCTGCCGATCTCGAGGTTCTTTCGCTCGCATTCCAGCAGGGCCAGGATCGGCAATTGGCAGCCGCGCTCTCCAAAACCAAAGCGGTCGGTCATTGCTCAATTGCCGGAGATCCCAACTTTGACGTCGCCTTCATCCAGATGGTCGTTACGCCAACCGGGCGGGAGATCACATTTATCGCTAACCGCCCGCTTCAATCCGATGAAGTTAGTTCGGATCCGGACTCCCAGTCCCCGGATTCTCCGTCTTTCGACCTGATGGTGGGTCAATTCGAAATCAATGACACCGACAATGCCAAGAGCACGGGGTTCCTGTACCTGGCAAGTCGGCTCGTGGTCGATGAGCAAGGAGCGTTTCACTATGATCTAACCGGCAGTCCCTGGTCGCTGGTCAACGTTCTCGATTCAAATTGGGCGTCGGCGCAGGCTGTGCGCCAGGCTCCCGGCACAACTGTCACGCCAGCCCCGTCTTCGCTCCCACAATCCGCGGTGAACTCGCAAACCATAGGGTTGAAGTAGCTCACGGGATAGCGAGCATCGCGGGGATTTTGCGTTGAGCACGGCACTTGATCGAGCGGGGCCACTTTGAGCCGCGATTCATGTATCTGGATGCAGCAAGTTCCTCTGGGTTCCTGGTGTATGGGTTCCTGGTGCAATTTTCGCCCTCTGGAGATTTGTCACATCGCCAAATGGTGAAGAGTCCAGGCGCTCCGCGGAGCCATGATCGCGGGTAGCTGGAACCAGATTCGCCAACGTGCCGGTCGCTCACGGAGGACTGAACCAGTGGGTCGCCGGTGGCCATCTGCTTTCGAATCAAAAAGATGAAATCACAGCGTTTTACGCTGGATCGAAAGGGTCAGCGTGGCCCCCGGAGTGTGCAAAAGAGAACAGTTCTGCTGCGTGGGTTTTGAGATTCTTCCATCAGTCTCGTCTGGGAAGGTTCTGCGAACTCATGAATCTTAGACAAGTGATGAAAGGGTCCCCGTGCAGAGGTGAATCGTATGGGAGTAATCCCGGACAAGACAGTTCTTCTGATCGAGAATGACCGCGAACAAACTCGCGCAATCCTCGCAATGTTCGACGGTCAGGGCTCACACTCTTTCGCGTTGACCCACGTGGTATGTTTGGCGGACGCCGAGACGTATCTCGCAGGTCATTCGGTCGACATTGTCCTGCTGGACCTGGGACTGTTCGATCCAAAAGAGCTGGGAGCAGTCAGACGCGCGCGCGCGGCCGCGCCCCGCGCCTCCATTGTGCTGTTGTCCAACCTGGACGACGAGCCGAAGGCAATTCAAGCCATTCATGAGGGCGCGCAAGACTATCTCATCAAGGGCCAGATCGAACCGCACAAACTCATGCGAGCCCTGGGCAATGCCGTTGAGCGCAAGATGAACGAAGAGATCCTTTTCAATGAAAAGGAACGCGCTCAGGCCACACTTAATTGCATTGCTGATGCCGTGATCTGCACCGACATGTCAGGAAACATCACCTTCTTCAATCCCATCGCGGGCGACATGATGGGATGGCGGCTGAAGGACGCAGTCGGCCGCCACCTGAGCGAGGCCTTTCGGGTCGTCGACGCCTCCACTCGCAAGGCAATCCTCGATCCGATGGCGAAGGCAGCATCGGAAAACCTGACGGGGAAGCTGCCGTTGAATTGTGTGCTCATCCATCGTGACGGTCATGAAGCGTTCATCGAAGACTCAGTTGCCCCCATCCACGACAGTGAAGGAAGGGTCACTGGAGCGGTGATCGTGTTTCGCGATGTAAGCGTGGCACGGGCTCAGTCGGAGCAGATGATTCATCTGGCCGAACATGACTCCCTCACTGGATTGCCCAATCGATTGCTCTTTTGCGACCGGGTTGGCCAGGCGATCTCTCTTGCACGACGGCACGGGGGGAGGACCGCCGTGCTGTTCCTGGACCTGGATGGGTTCAAACGCATCAACGACTCTCTGGGACATGCGGCCGGCGACGAGTTTCTAAAGTCTATGGCAAAGCGCCTGCTGAATTGTGTGCGCACTCCAGACACGGTGAGCAGGCAGGGCGGCGATGAGTTCGTTTTGCTGCTGCAGGACCTGCGAGAACCGGAAGATGCCGCCGTCACGGCGAGAAGAGTGTTACAGGCGGTGTCGGAGGTCCATCTCGCAGACCACCCTGAGTTTCATGTCACTGCAAGCGTCGGCATAAGTGTCTACCCTGACGACGGCTTGGATGCGGAGACGCTCATCAGGAATGCAGACACCGCAATGTATCAGGCCAAAAAGAACGGGGGCCAGGGCTGTGAATTCTACAGCCACGAGTTGAAGGTCTGCACAAATGAGCGCCAGTTCACCATGGAGGATTTGCGGCGCGCCCTGGAACAGAACGAATTGACGTTGCACTACCAGCCCAAAGTCGATCTGAAGACGGGATCCATCACCGGGGCTGAAGCGCTGTCCCGCTGGATACATCCCACGCGCGGAACCGTTCCTCCGGGGCAGTTCATCCCCATCGCCGAGCAATCCGGCTTGATTATGCCCTTCGGTGCATGGGTCTTTAGTGAAGCATGCACCCAGGCCCGAGCTTGGGCGGATGCGGGCCGACACGCAAAGACGATGGCCGTTAACGTTTCAGGAGCACAGTTTCAGAGCCGGGATTTTCTGGATGGGCTCTTCGAGACCCTCCGCAAGACCGGCCTGGATCCGGAGTTTCTGGAGCTTGAAGTAAACGAACGGGTTTTGATGAGCGATCCCGAGCGGGCCGTACTGCTCCTCAAGACCCTCAAGGATCGGGGAGTGCAGGTGTCCGCTGATAATTTCGGCACCGGCGACTCCAGCCTGAGCAGTATGCGGGAATTACCCCTCAAAGCCCTCAAAATCGACCGGTCGATTGTCCGCCAGATCACCACCGTTCCCGGCGGAACGGCCAACGTCGGAGCACTCATCGACATGGGCCGCAGCCTTGACCTCCGCGTCATTGCTCAGGGAGTTGAAACGGCTGAAGATCTGGAGTTTCTGTGGGAACACGATTGTGACGAAGCCCAGGGAAACTTTTTCAGCCAGCCCGTTCCGCCGGACCGGTTGACGAAGCTGTTCCAACCAAACTGAGCCTGCGCGATGGGCTTGCCGCAACCGTCCGTCCTCTGGAAAAAGATCGATGCGGCGAGGCTGCGCGCCAGCCCCGCCCCACCCGCGCCGCGTCATCCGCGCCCTCCTCGCCTGACGTCCTCGCGGTGCTCGCCGAACCCCCGGACCTATTTCTTTTCCGCCTCCACTCGCCGGTTCTGCGAACGGCCCAGCGCGGTATCGTTGCTGGCCACTGGATGGCTTGACCCAAATCCCTGTGTCGTCAACCGGCTCGCATTCACGCCTGCGTTCACCAGGTAGGCCTTCACGGAATTGGCGCGGTTTAGAGAGAGCGTCGCGTTGTGAGCTTCGCTGCCCGTGTTGTCTGTGTTTCCCTCGATTGAAAAATTCCACGTCGGCTGGTCGTGGGCAGCGGCCACCAGCGCATCCAGCGTGGGTTTGGATTCGTCCTTGAGGTGGTCGGAATCGATGTCAAACAGAATCCCGTAGAGCTGAGCACTGCCATTGCTCTTCAGCTCCGCCTCGACCGCGTTGCCCGTTCCCGGTTTCCAATAAGGGCATGAGCCAACGTCCTTCGACTTCCGCGTGCCGCGCCACTTTCCTCCCGTGCCGGAGGTGTTTCCCGCGTTCCACCAGAAGCCGGTAAACGACTGGCCGTCGTCGGCGAAGATCAGCATGGCCGGGCCTCCGTGACGCGATCCGCCGGACCCGGTTTCGCTCCAGGTGAAATCGAGCACCCTGCCGTCAAATCCGCCATTTTCTATGAGTCCGCCCTTATACT
>JBEKWT010000124.1:0-8170 GCA_049512795.1 Occallatibacter sp. | reverse complement strand
CCGGTCAAGGTCATCAAGGAAGTGGATGTCGAGGCGGCAACCGAGGGCGCGGCGGAAACCAAGGCCGGCGATCGAGTGTTGGTGGACATCTTTACCGATGCAAAGTTCGTCGACGTGATCGGCACTTCAAAGGGCCGCGGGTTTGCGGGCGTGGTAAAGAGGCACAAGTTTGGCGGCGGTCCCAAATCTCACGGGCACATGTTCCAGGTGCAGGGATCGATCGGCGCTTCGAGCTTTCCGTCGCGAGTTTTTCCCGGGCAGCGCATGCCCGGACATTTTGGAACGGACCAGGTGACGGTGCGCAACCTGCGCATTCGCGGCATCGACGTGGACGAGAATTTGTTGATGGTTGAAGGAGCCGTGCCGGGTCCGCGCGAGGGTTACGTGCTGATCTCAAAGGCCAAGGCTCCGCCGCGCGAGCGCCGTGGCTTTGCCGGATTGGGCACGGTGGATCCGCTAAAGGCAGCGAAGAAGGCGGCGAAGAAGAAGTAGTCACCTGCGGTGGGGCAGTCGCGCCTTGCGGCGCACGAGATTGAAGCCGGGAAGAGATTTCAGGCGGAAGAAGAAGACGATGGCAAAAGTGGATGTAGTGAATTTGAGTGGCAAAAAGGTGGGCTCGGTGGAGCTGGCCGACGCAGTGTTTGCGCCGGAGCAGGTGAATGAGGCCCTGTTGTGGGAGGCGGTGAAGCACTACCGCGCCTCGCAGCGCCAGGGCACGCACAAGACCAAGAGCCGCACCGAGGTTGCCGGTTCCGGCAAGAAACTTTGGAAGCAGAAGGGCACGGGCCGGGCGCGTATCGGTTCGGTGCGCTCGCCCCTGTGGCGTCATGGCTACACGGTCCACGGGCCGCAGCCGCGCAGCTACGAGTATCCCTTCCCGCGCAAGAAGCTGCTGGGCGCGCTGCGCTCGGCGCTGGCCGCGAAACTGGCCGACGGCAAGCTGACCGTCGTGGATTCGCTTGAGATCAAGGAAGGCAAGACGAAGCTCTATCGCGAGGCGCTGGACAAGCTGGACGCGAAGCGCACGGCGCTCCTGGTCGAGAACGGCAAGACGCTGACGCAGTCGCTGGTGCTGGGCGCGCGCAATCTAAAGGGCGTGGAACTGATGCTGAACAATGAGGTTCACCCCTACGATCTGTTGCGCTACGAGCGGGCCATCTTCTCAAAGGTCGCGATTGAGCAGCTTGGCGAGGCACTCGCGAAGTCCATATCAAAACGGCATGCGGCGCGCAAAACCGCCACCGAGAAGGAGGCCGCGTAATGCCGACACTCTATACCGTCATTCGCCGACCGCTGATCACCGAAAAGGGATTGGGCGTGAAGGAGACCGAGGGGACGCTGGTTTTTGAAGTCGCGCCCTCGGCCACAAAGACTGAAGTGAAGGAAGCCGTGGAAACGCTCTTCAAAGTGAAGGTCGCCGCGGTCCGCACCTCGAATGTTGTCGGTAAAGAACGCAGGCGCGGCAAGTTTGCTGGATTCAGGCCGGATTGGAAAAAGGCCTACGTGAAACTGAAGGCCGGCGAGAAGCTGCCGGAGTACGTGAGCAATCTGTAGGGCAGCCGCTAGCTTCTAGTCTCTAGTTTCTAGCTTGGATAAGCGCGAGGCGAGGTTGGGAGCCAAAGTGGGCAGGGAAGAAAGTTTGAGAAGGATGAGCTGGAAGCTAGGAGCTAGAGGCTAGAAGCTAGCACTTAGTGGCTCGTCAAGGACAGAGAACATGGCAATCAAAACATACAGGCCGGTTACTCCGACGCTGCGGTTCCAGACGTCGCTCGAAACCGGCGATCTGACGACGGACACGCCGCACAAGCCGCTGCTGACGACGCGCAAGCGCACCGGCGGGCGGCGCAACTCGGGCGACCTGACCATCCGCCACCAGGGCGGCGGCCACAAGCAGAAGCTGCGGGAGATCGACTTCAAGCGCGAGAAGTTTGGCGTGCCGGGCAAAGTGGCGACCATCGAGTACGACCCCAACCGGTCGGCACGCATCGCCCTGGTGAACTATGCCGACGGCGAGAAGCGCTACATTTTGCAGCCGGTGGGGCTGAAGGTCGGGGCGACGGTGACGTCGGGGCCCGAGGCCGACATTCTGATTGGCAATGCGCTGCCGCTCAAGAGCATTCCGTCGGGAACCACGGTTCACGCCATCGAGCTCAAGCCGGGCAAGGGCGCGCAGATGGCGCGTTCAGCCGGAGCGCAGGCGCAGTTGGTGGCCAAGGAGGGCGATTATGCCCTGCTGAAGCTGCCCTCCGGCGAGACGCGCAGGGTGCTGGTTGAGTGCATGGCGACCATCGGTCAAGTGGGCAACACGGATCACGAAAACATCTCGATCGGCAAAGCGGGACGCAATCGCTGGCTGGGCATCCGGCCGACGAATCGCGGCGTCAGCATGAACCCGGTGGACCATCCGCACGGCGGCGGCGAGGGAAAGACCTCGGGCGGACGCCATCCGGTGACGCCGTGGGGCCAGCCGACGCGCGGCTACAAGACGCGCAACAACAAGCGGACGGACGCGTTCATCGTCAACCGCAGGACGAAGTAGAAAAGCCAGGAGCTGGATTTTATGGGACGTTCGACAAAGAAGGGGCCGTTTGTGGATGCGCACCTCATGGTGAAGATCGATGCGCTGAACAAGGCCAACGACAAGAAAGTGGTGAAGACCTGGACGCGGCGCTCGACGATCTTTCCCGAGTTCGTGGGCCACACCATCGCCGTACACAACGGCAAGAAATTTGTTCCCGTGTACGTGACTGAGAACATGGTGGGGCACAAGCTGGGCGAGTTTGCGCCGACGCGAGTCTTCAAGGGCCACACCGGCGGCTCCAAGGCGCCAACCACCGAGGCTGTGGCAAAGCCGGCGTAGAAGTTGCGAGCTGAAAGCTGAAGTTTGAGGAAGGCATGAGTATGGCAGTGGCAACCAGGGAATACAGAGCCGAGGCAAGGTTCCAGCGCGTGTCGCCGCAGAAGGCGCGGCTGGTGCTTGAACTGATCAAGGGGCGCGGAGTGCAGGAGGCGCTGGATGCGGCGGCTTTCGCCCGCAAGCGCATCGCCCCGGTGGTGCACAAGCTGTTGACTTCGGCGATTGACAACGCGAAGTATGTGGCCGGCGAAGAGGGTATCGATCTGGACGTCGACAACCTCTACGTGAAGCTGGCAGTGGCCAACGACGGGCCGCGCATGAAGCGCATCCGTCCCGCGCCGATGGGCCGGGCGTACCGGTATCAGCGCAGGTTGACGCACATCGTGCTGTCGGTTGCGGAGCGCGAGTCCGAAAAGGGCCTGGTGACGAAGGTGGACGAGACGGCGCCCGCGGCAGAAACCGCGAAAGCAGGCAATGCGAAGAAGGCCACGTCAAAAGCAGCGAAGACGAAAGCTACCCACAAGTCAGGGAAGACGAAGGCGAAAGAAACCAAGCCGGCAGCGAAGAAGACTGCGGCAACCAAGAAGAAGTCCGGCAAGTAAGCCGGGAGATTTTTGAGAGGAAGTATATGGGACAAAAAGTCCATCCTTACGGATTCCGGCTGGGAATCAACAAACCGTGGCGGTCGCGCTGGTTCTCAGAGCGCGAGTACGCCAAGCTCCTGGTCGAGGACGTGAAGCTGAAGGCTGAGCTGCGCGAGAAGTTGAAGGCGGCCGGCGTGAGCTCGGTGGAAATCGAGCGGCCGGGCAACAAGCTGCGCTTCCTCATCCGCACGGCCCGGCCGGGCATCGTGATCGGGCGCAAGGGCGCGGAGATCGAGAAACTGAAGACCGATCTGGCCAAGCGCACCAATCGCGACGTGTTCATCGACATTATTGAAGTGAACAAGCCGGAACTGGACGCGCAACTGGTAAGCGAGAACATTGCGCTGCAGCTCGAAAAGCGCGTGAGTTTCCGCCGGGCGATGAGAAAAAGTGTCGACTCGGCGCTGCGTTTCGGCTGCAAGGGAATCAAGGTGCGCGTCTCGGGCCGGCTGAATGGCAACGAAATCGCGCGCTCGGAGTGGTACCTGCAGGGGCGTTTGCCGCTGCACACGCTGCGCGCCGACATCGACTACGGGTTTACCGAGGCGAATACGACGTATGGCGTGATTGGCGTGAAGGTCTGGATCTATCGCGGCGACATTTATGAGCAGAAGCGCCGCCAGGCTCCGCCGGTTGGGAAGACGGTGTTTTAGAAGCAGTGAACAGTGATCAGTTGTCAGTGATCAGTGTTCTCGTGCTGGGTCTGCTTTAGCGGTTTTGAGAAGGTTGGTTGCGGACTAAAGACAGAAACAGTTGATACGTAGTCTGGAGCAAGGATCAACTGACCGCTGTTCACTGACAACTGATCACTGTATTCGAGGGTTTTCGTTATGTTGATGCCAAAGAAGGTGAAGTTCCGCAAGCAGCAGAAGGGCAAGCGCCGGGGCAAGGCGTGGCGCGGCTCTACGCTGTCGTTCGGCGAGTACGGTTTGAAGGTCATGGAGTGCGGGTACATCACCGACCGGCAAATCGAGGCCAGCCGTATCGCGATGACGCGTTTCGTCAAGCGCGGGGGCAAGATCTGGGTGCGGCTGTTCCCTGACAAGCCCATCACCAAGAAGCCGGCTGAAGTCCGCATGGGCTCGGGCAAGGGTGCGCTAGACCACTGGGTCGCAGTGGTGCGGCCGGGAAAAATTCTGTTCGAAATGGAAGGTGTCACGCCGGAGCTTGCGGCCGAGGCCATGCGCCTAGCGTCGCACAAGCTGCCGCTGAGGACAAAGTTTGTGGCGCGCGAGCGCGCTGCAGGCGAGAAAGTCGCGGCCAAGGCAGAGTAGTAACGCAAAAAGCTGAAGGCCTGGAGCTAGGAAACGATGGAACTGACAAAGATTCGCAATTTGAGCGACGAAGAGCTGAAGCACCAGGAGAAGACCTCCTCGGAGCAGCTTTTCAGGATTCGCTTCCAGGTGTCGCTGGGGCAGAACGACGGAGTGAAGAAGCTCCGCCAGCTGCGCAAGGAGATTGCGCAGATCAAGACAGTGGCGCGCGAGCGCGAGCTGGGCATCCAAAGCGAGACGGGCGAAGAGAAACAAGCCGGTCATCTCGCGAAGACCGAGGTAGCGGCGACCAAGGCTGCGAAGGCCAGGGAAGCGGCGCCGGCGGCAGAAGCCAAGGCTGAGAAGGCTGAGGCAGCGGCTCCCGCGGTAAAGGCAACGACCGCGAAAGCAAAGAAGGCCGCTCCGGCCGCGAAGGCCAAGACCGGCAAGACGAAGAAAGCCGCGTCGAAAGGCGATTCGGCCGCGAAGAAGAAGACCGGGAAGGCGAAGGGAGCAAGTAAATGACGGCGACCGAGAAAGCGGCACAGGCGCCCGCCGCGGCAGGCGCGCGGCGCAACGAAAAGGTTGGGCAGGTGGTTTCGACCAAGATGCAGAAGACGATCGTGGTCGCGGTTGAGATGCGCAAAGCGCACGCGAAGTACAAGCGCATTGTGCGCTCGACCAAGAAGTTCTACGCGCACGACGAGCAAAGCTCGGCGCGCATGGGCGATGTGGTGCGCATCCGCGAAACGCGTCCGCTGAGCAAGTTGAAGCGCTGGTCGCTCGAAGAGATTGTGCGGCGTTCATCGCTGGGCCAGATTGAAGACGCCGTGCTTCCGGGCGAGACTGTACCTGCTGAGAAGTAAGGCTGCCGAAAGGAGGGCAAACCATGGCCGTGCAAATGAGAACGATGCTCGCGGTAGCCGATAACTCCGGCGCGCGCAAGCTGCAAGTGATTCTGCCGCTGGGCGGCGGGTTGGGCGCGAAGGCTGGACTGGGCGACGTTGTGACCGCTGCAGTGAAGGAAGCCTCGCCCGACGGCACCGTGAAGAAGGGCAAGGTAGTGAAAGCGGTGATTGTGCGCACGCGCAAGGAGCACCGCAGGCGCGACGGCACCTACATTCGTTTTGACGAGAACGCCGCGGTGGTGATTGGCGACGATCATGAGCCGATTGGAACGCGCGTGTTTGGGCCGGTGGCCCGCGAACTGCGCGAGAAGAAGTTTTTGAAGATTGTGTCCTTAGCGCCTGAGGTGGTGTAAGAACAGCTTTCAGCACCTAGCCTCTAGCTTCTAGCTTTTTGTGCTGTGTTGATGGACCCGGGCAAAGCGAGATGAAGCTAGGAGCTAGCAGCTCGAAGCTAGTAGCTGATTTTGGAGAGAAGATGCCGAGTTTGAGTATTCATCGTAACGATACGGTCAAGGTCCTGACAGGCTCTGACCGGGGCAAGACGGGACGCGTGCTGCGCGTGTTTCCTGACAAGGGCACCGTGCTGGTGGAACATGTGCGCGTGGTCAAGAAGACGGTTTCGAGCAAGCAGGGGCAGCGAACCAAGGGCGGGATCGCGGAGCAGGAGTCAGCGATTAACGTTTCCAATGTGGTTCTGGTGTGTCCTAACTGCGGCGATGCGCGCGTGGGTCACAAGGTTGAAGGCGACGTGCGGTTGCGGGTTTGCAAGAAGTGTGGGCAGGAACTGCCCACGAAAAAATAGGTTCATAGTTCACAGTTCGCCGTTGCAGCAGCGATATTGCGAGCGGAGCGGCTACAAACTAGGAACTTAGAACTGTGAACTGAAGGGTGAGGCGAGATGGCAGCAAGGTTGAGAGAGAAGTACCAGAAAGAGATCAAGCAGGCGCTCCAGAAGGAACTTGGCCTGGAGAATGCGATGGCCGTGCCGCGCCTGGAAAAGATCGTGATCAACATGGGGCTCGGCGAGGCGACGCAGAACTCGAAGCTGCTGGATCCGCTGGTAGCCGACCTGGCGCAGATCGCCGGCCAGAAGCCGGTGACCACAAAGGCCAAGAAGTCGATTGCGGCCTTCAAGGTGCGCACCGGCAATGCCATTGGCGCCATGGTCACGCTGCGGTCCGACACGGCGTACGAGTTTCTTGACCGGCTGATCTCGATTGCGCTGCCGCGCGTGCGCGACTTCCGCGGGGTTTCGACCAAGAGCTTCGACGGCCGCGGCAATTACACGTTGGGGCTGCGCGACCAATTGATTTTTCCTGAGATTGACTACGCAAAGGTGGAGAAGCTGAAGGGCATGAACATCACCATCGTGACTTCGGCAAAGGACGACAACCAGGCGCGCGCGCTGCTGCGCCACTTTGGAATGCCCTTCCGCCAGGGCGCGTAGGGAGAGAGTCGAGAATTTATGGCAACTACTGCAAAACGGGTCAAGGACGCGCGGAAGCCGAAGTTCAGCAGCCGCAAGCACAATCGCTGCCAGCTGTGCGGGCGGCCGCGGGGTTTCCTGCGCAAGTTCGGTGTATGCCGTTTGTGTTTCCGGGCGCTTGCGCTGAAGGGCGAGATTCCCGGCGTCAACAAGTCGAGCTGGTAGCAAGGCAGGGGTCAGGGTTCAGGTTTCAGGGTTCAGTTACGACAGCAATGGATCGCAATCGTGCCTGACACCTGAAACCTGACACCTGAAACCTGAAACAACATTCCCGCAGGTTTCCGGCAGCAGGCGGACGAACGGGGAATGAAGGAGAAGGAATGAGTCTTACGGATCCAGTAGCAGATTTTCTGGCGCGCATCCGAAACGCAATCCGGGCGCGTCATCAGAAGATGGATGTTCCCGCTTCGAAGCTGAAGACCGAGATCGCCCGCATCCTCAAGGAAGAGGGCTACATCTCGAACTACAAAGTCCAAGATGAGGAAGGCAAGCTGGTGCTGCGCGTGTACCTGAAGTACGGCGGCACTGAGGCGGCTATTCGCGACCTGGCGCGTATTTCGCGTCCCGGATGCCGCGTTTACGTGGGCCGCGACGAGATCAAGCGCGTGCAAGGCGGGCTGGGGATTGCGATTTTGACCACGCCCAAGGGCGTGATGACCGGCCGTCAGGCGCGTCGCGAAGGCGTGGGCGGCGAACTGTTGTGCGAGGTGTGGTAGAGGCAGTTCACAGTTCTTAGTTCGTAGTTCACAGACATTCAACGACGAGAGAGATTTGGCAACTGTGAACTAAGAACTGCGAACTACGAACTGGATTTTCGGCTGCAGTGGAACGGTCGCCCCGGCGACCGGGACTCGCAAGCCAAGAGAAGGATTTCGAAGAATGTCGCGCATTGGAAAGAAGCCGATCCCGCTGCCCGCCGGGGTGAAATACACGGTCGAGGGCAACACCGTGCTGGTGGAAGGCCCCAAGGGCAAGGTCTCAGCGCTGATCGCTGACGGCATCACGCTGAAGACCGCCGATGG
>JBEKWT010000123.1:0-8191 GCA_049512795.1 Occallatibacter sp. | reverse complement strand
GACCACCAACATCGGCTTCGAGTTCGGCGAAGCCGTTCATCAGGAAACCGCGAACGCTCGGTTGCCCCAGGTCTCGCCTTTGAGAACTGGGAATGAAACCTCAACCGGCGACGAACCAACGCCGGACGAAAACTCCGGCTTTCGCTCTCCCGGCGACTCCGCCACGCTTCCCGAGCTCATCCGCTTTATCATCGATCGCTCCGGCTACATCAAAGCCCTCGAAACCGAAGGAACGCCCGAGGCTTTCAGCCGCATTGAGAATCTGAAGGAACTGGCCAACGCCGCACATGACGCTGAGGAACGCGGCGAGACGCTGGCCGACTTCCTCGACCACGCCGCTCTCGCCTCTGACACCGATCAGTTCGACCCCAACTCACGCGTCACGCTCATGACCCTGCATGCCGCCAAGGGCCTCGAATTCCCGCTGGTCTTTCTCGCCGGCCTCGAGGAGGGCCTTTTCCCGCATTCGCGCACCCTGTCGAGCCCCGAGGAGCTCGAAGAAGAGCGCCGCCTTTGCTACGTCGGCATGACGCGCGCTATGAATACGCTCATCCTCACTCGCGCACACTGCCGCCGCCGTTACGGTGCCGATGTGCCCGAGGCCAGCATTCCTTCGCGCTTCCTTGAAGAAGTCCCCCCACAGCTCATTGAGAATCTGGGCAGCCGGGCCCCGGCCTGGTCGACGCCAGCCTACAGCGCAGGCCGCCGTCATGGCGGCACCTCGAGCTCCTACGGCTCGCACTTCAACTACGAGGATGAGAGTCAGGAAATTCCTCACGCAGCCGCGCCATCGTTCTCTCCCCGCCACGGCACTAATCCAAGAGATAAGAGCGTGCAAACGCCGCCGCTGCCGGAGCGCAGCATCGACAACATCGCTCGCTTCTTCGGTGGAAAATCCGGTCGGGTGCCCCAGGTCCCCCGCACTTGGGGACCTGGGACGGAAGCCCGTCCTACCATGGACATTCCCGTCATAAACGGCGCATCCGGCCTCAGAAAAGGCCAGCGCGTGATGCACTCAAAATATGGTGAGGGCACCGTGCTCCAGCGCGAAGGCGACGGCGAAGACGCCAAGCTCACCGTTCTCTTCGTCCGTCACGGCATGAAGAAGCTGATGGAAAAGTTCGCCAATCTGGGCCGGATCTGATTGGCGCGGCGGTTCCCAATCGAATACTACGCGTGCGGACTAACAAAGTTGGTCGTTGCGACCGGTTCTAACCGAGCGCCTGCCCGAGTTTTAGCTCGGCAATATCGAACAGCGCGTCCAGCGTCTCGGTCGTCTCCAGGCTCTCCAATGTTGCGTCGAAGTAGCCCTGGCGCAAGCCCCGCCGCAGTTGCTCGTGCTTCAAATTGTTGCTTGCGAACCCCGGCGTGAAGTACATCTTGAATTCTTCCATCTCTCGCCCATACGTGATCGGTGTGCTGACCATGTAACAAAGAAACGTCGCTACAAAGTGCAAAGCTTCCTGGGCTTTCGGCGTCTTCAGCTCACGCTCCAAATCTCTTTTGCCGAAAAACCCGGCTTTGATCACGATGTTCGACTTCGACCGGTTCATCCGCGCCTGCAACAGGGCCTGCACCAGAAAATCCTCGTCGGTCTCATCAAATCTGGGATCGTGCATAACCTTGTTCTCTTTCAGGTAGTCACGAAAAAATGACATCGACTTCCCTCTTTCGCTGTTCGCAAGCTCATTCTACTCGGCGCCGCGTACGAACTCAGTGACCTTGTCGGATCGGCTCCGCGCTCATTCCACGCGTGGCCCAGTCCTGCGCCGCTCCAGTAGACTGAAAGCGCAATGCAACCTGTCGGAAATCCGCGCGCTCATCGGCGGCGCGCGTCGCTTTTTGGCGAACTCATCGCCTTATTGGTCGCCGCGTCAGCCCTCGCCGGCTGCGGCATGCCGGGTGCGCCATTGCCGCCCTCGTTAAACCTACCCATTCCTGTCAACGATCTCTCTGCCGTGCGCACGGGCAGCCAGGTAGCCCTCAGTTGGACCATGCCCACAAAAACCACCGACAAAGTCCTGCTCAAGGGCAACATCACCGTCCGCGTCTGCCGCAACGAGACAAGTGTCGCGCCCTGTTCCGTTGCCGCCGCGTTGCAACTCGCTCCCGGCGCCGACGCCACTTTCACTGACACTTTACCCGCGCCGCTAGCCTCCAGCCAGCCGCGCGCGCTCACTTACTTTGTCGAACTCGTCAATCGCAAATCGCGCTCCGCCGGACTCTCGAACGGCGCAGTAGTCCTTGCCGGCGAAGCGCCCCTTGCAATTGAAAGCCTTACCGCGGAGATGAGCAAAGAAGGCGTGTTGTTACGCTGGGCGCCCGCTCCAGCCGAATCTTCGCCCGTCGCCGTCCGTCTCGTCCGCAGGCTGCTTACGGCGCCTGCGAAAAAATCGGATCAGAGCCCCTTGGCCCAGCCCGCCGAGCCTCTCGTACAAACACTCCTTGTCGAGCCTTCCGCCCGATCCGATCGCACACTCGACACCAACATCCGCTTCGGTGAAACCTACGAGTATCGCGCCCAGCGTGTCGCCCGCGTCACCGTCGGCGGCTCAACGCTCGAGCTCGCTGGGCCGCTCTCGCTTCCTTTGCGCATCGATGCCGTCAACGTGTTCCCTCCAAGCGCGCCCAAGGGCCTTGCCGCGGTGGCCACCGCGGGGGAAAACGGCTCCGGCCCCGCCATCGACCTCAGTTGGCTGCCCGGTGCCGAGCCCAACCTCTCCGGCTACAGCGTCTATCGCCGAGATTCTGCCGCAACCGACTCAAACTGGCAGCGCATCTCTCCCGCGCAACCCGTCGTCGGGCCCGGCTATCATGATCCCAATGTGCAGCCCGGCCACACTTACGCTTACTCCGTCACTGCCATCGACCAGGACGGCCGTGAGAGCGCTCGCTCAGTCGAAGCCTCCGACACCGTCCCTGGCCCCTAGTCTTTGCAATTCGAACCTGTAGGTCTCGCATCTCGAGTTCTCGTAACTCCAAGGAGTCACCCCATGAAGTACTGCCGCTTCTTGATCAACAGCCAAACCCACTACGGATCGGTAGAAGACCGCGACGGCGAGTTGTGGATCGCGGATGTTTCGCCCGCGCCGGCTGAGGACCTGGCCTACCGCCTGGCGCTTGAAGAGACCGATTCAGGAAACTTCGACTTCGCGCCCATGCCGATGAGCGCCGCTCATCTGCTTCCGCCCGTCACGCCATCCAAAATCGTCTGCGTCGGCCGCAATTATCGCGCCCATGTCCGCGAGACGGGCAGCGAGATACCCGTCGAACCCCTGATTTTTCTCAAGCCGCCATCGTCGCTGCTCGCGCCCGGCGGCGTAATCCGCATGCCCGCCGTTTCTAAGCGCGTCGACTTCGAAGGCGAGCTCGCCGTTGTCATCGGCCGCCGTGCGCGCAACCTCAAGCCCGGCGCCAACTGGCGCGACGTCGTCCGCGGTTTCACGCTCGCGAACGACGTCACCGCTCGCGACCTACAAAGCAAAGACGATCAGTGGACGCGCGCCAAGGGCTTTGACACCTTCTGCCCGATCGGTCCCATCATCAGCGATGAGCTCGACTTCGACGCCGGCCTTAACCTCGAAACGCGTCTCAACGGCGAAATCCGCCAGCACGCCTCCACGCTGGACTTCATCTTTTCGCTCCCCGAGATTCTCGTCTTCATCACTTCCGTCTTCACGCTTGAGCCCGGCGACCTGTTGCTCACCGGAACGCCTTCTGGCATCGCTCCGCTCTCGCCTGGCGACCGCGTCGAAGTTTCGATTCCCGGCCTCGGCATCCTGACGAACACAGTAGAAGCGGACTAAACGTCGCCCCAGTGCAACCGCCCCGCTTTCAGCGCATCTTAAAGAAGAAGAGGTACACTGGTGCCGTAGGACGCCTCGAATCCCCGCGTTCCCCTTGAGGAGGAATCATGCCGCAGAATCTTCTGGAACAATTGCGCAAATACACCGTGGTCGTGGCCGACACCGGCGACATGGAGGCCATGGAGAAGTTTCATCCTCAGGACGCGACCACTAACCCCTCCCTGATCACCGCCGCTGCGCAGTTGCCGCAGTATCAGCCCATCGTGGACGGCGTGATTATGGACGCGCGCAAAGAGTTGGGCGAAGGCGCCACCGATCAGGCCGTCGCCAATCTCGCCTTCCAGCGTCTCGCCATCGCCTTCGGCAAAAAGATTCTCGCCATCGTCCCCGGACGTGTCTCAACCGAAGTGGACGCGCGTCTCTCCTACGACCCCGACGCCACCATCAAGCAGGCTCGCACTATCATCGCGCAATACGACGACGCCGGCATTGGCCGCAATCGAGTGCTCATCAAGATCGCCTCCACTTGGGAGGGCATTCGCGCCGCCGAAGTCCTCGAGAAAGATGGCATTCACTGTAACCTCACGCTGCTCTTCGGTATCCATCAGGCCATCGCTGCCGCCGACGCCGGCGTCACCCTTATCTCGCCCTTCGTCGGTCGTATCCTCGACTGGTATAAAAAGGACACCGGCAAGGACTACCAGGGCGCCGACGATCCCGGCGTACAGTCGGTCACCCACATCTACAACTACCTCAAGAAATTCGGCTACAAAACCGTCGTCATGGGCGCCAGTTTCCGCAACATCGGCGAAATCACCGAGCTCGCCGGCTGCGATCTGCTCACCATCTCGCCGCAGTTTCTCGCCGAGCTTGAGTCCACCCAGGGCGATCTGCCGCGCAAGCTCGATCCCGCGAACGCGAAGAGCTTGCAGATCGAAAGAATCGTCATCGACAAGGCCACCTTTGACCGCATGCACGCCGCCGACCGCATGGCCACCGACAAGCTCAAGGAAGGCATTGAAGGCTTCTCGGCCGCTCTGGTCAAGCTCGAAACCCTCCTCGCCAAACGCCTCGCCGAATTGGAACAGCGCACCCCGGCCACCGTCTGAGCGCAGTTTCAATGAAGATGGGTGCCCCATCCTTCGCCTTACTTCTAGCGAAGGGTGGGAAACCGCGAACCCAACCCCCCGCAACCACTTTCACTTATCCGCAAGAATGGCCTATCGCCGCTGCCCCTCTATTTACCCGGCTGTTCGCAATCGAACCTCGCCTCTGCCAACAAACTTGGTTCCCCCTCTTGCCAAACGCAACTCTTCCGATAAGCTCAGTGTTACAACGATGTAAATCGGGCCGCCGCTGGCACTTTCCCCGCGCAGCACGAAGGGCAACAGCAGCGGCTACAAAGAGCGAACCTGGCTGCTCGCGCCCAGCCGCTTCGACTTACGGAGCCGATTGTTTACGGCTCCTTTTGGGAGGTGTGTATGCAGGCTCAGCCTCATCCGCTCGAACCCTTCTTCCAGCAAATCGTTCGCAACAGTTATGAAGGCAAACTCGGTTTGCACGATCCCGATCTGACCGCCTACGTCGCCCGAATCCTCTGCGAGTTCTCCCAGTCCGACAAGCTCTACAGCATCCGCGATGAAGCAGGCCGCCCGATTCAGCAGCTTGACGAAATGGAGCGCGCCGCTGACCCCGTCCTCGGCACCGCCTCGTCCTTCGATGCCGAGCGCGCGCTGCGCAAGTATATCGGCGACTATTCGCTCTTCGTCGCCGGTATGTACCCCGAGGCCACCGGTTCCAGCCGCCGTCACCGCCGCCGCAATCCCAGTATCGAGGAGCTCATTCGCGCCGGCAAACAGAGCTACTTCATCGTCAGCCAGTTCAATCTCTTCGAGTACGAGCAGGAAGCGCCGCTCTTCGCGCGCCTTTCCTCGAGCTTTGAGCGCCTGCTCCTCGGCCTCACTCTCGTGCGCGAGGATCTCGGCCCCCGCAAGCCGCTCCAGCTACCACCGCGCGTTAACTGAGAAATTTCCCTCGCCGGAGCTCGGCGCAGCCTTCCGCCCCGCTTGATCCCTGTCCTCGTCGCGTGGATACTGGAATCGCCACTGCAAAACCAAACTTCGGTTTTGCCATTGAGGACTTCCGTCCATGAGTGAATCTGCAACTCTCCGTGCCGCCGACGGTCACTCTTTCAACGCCTATGTCGCTCGTCCCGCAACCGAACCAATCGCCGCGCTGATCGTTGTGCAGGAAATCTTCGGCGTCAACGCCCACATCCGTTCCGTGGCCGATGGCTGGGCGCGCGACGGATTTCTCGCCGTCGCCCCTGCGCTCTTTGATCGCATCCAGCCTGGCATCGATCTTGGCTACGATCCGGCCGGCATGCAGACCGCGATGAGCCTTTTCCCAAAATTCGATGTCGATAAAGCGATCGTCGACGTTGCCGCGGCTGTCGATTTTGCCACTGGCTCAACAGGTAAGAAAGTCGGCGTCATCGGCTATTGCCTCGGTGGCACCGTTGCCTGGCTCTCCGCCACGCGCCTTCAGCCAGCTGCCGCCGTGGGCTACTACGGCGGCCGCATCGGTAACTACGCAGGAGAAAATCCCACGTGCCCTGTCATGCTTCATTTCGGGAGTCAGGACACGCACATTCCGGCCGCAGAGGTGGAGAAGGTCCACTCCGCGCACCCTGAAGTCGAAATCTTCTGGTACAACGCAGGCCATGCCTTCAACTGCGAGCCCCGCCCAAGCTACAACGCCGCCGCCGCGAAAGAAGCCCGCCAGCGCTCCCTCGAATTCCTCCGGAAACATCTGGCCTGACCGCCCCAAGGCCTTTCTGAGTTCAGGTTCCTGGAATGGATCAGCGCACGCCACCCGACGAGCGCACGCTGATCCCTGAAACCTGATCCCTTGCTCTTGCCTTCTGTCACTCCGACCAGACCGCCAACAGATTGCCCACTCCGTCGGAGAAATGGAACCGCCGACCGCCGGGGTATTCGAACGTCGGCACCACAATCGTCCCGCCAGCGGCCACAATCGCCTTCTCCGTCGCCTTCAAATCCGCGGAGTACAGCACAACCAGCGGCGCCGCATCGCCGCGAGTCTCTTCCGGCTTGGCTGCGCGAAACCCGCCATGAACGCCGGCGGTCGACGCCTCGAAGCTGATGTAGTCTGGCCCCCAATCCTGGAAGCTCCAGCCGAATACGGCAGCATAAAACTGCTTGGCGCGCGCCACATCTGTCGCCGCGAACTCAATGTAGGTGATCTTGTGGTGATTCTCTGCTTGACTCATAGCTCATCTCCTCTGTGTTGAACTGCGTGGGGGCGAGGGAAGGTTACCGCGAACGTGAAGCGCGGGCACACCTCCCCGGTGTGCTCCTGAACGCCTCCATCCGCAATCTCTCAAGAGCTGGAGAAAGCAGGTAGAGCCCGCTGATTTGGCTCGCAACGCGGGCTGCCGAGGTACGATCACAATTTAGCAGAAGATCGCGCGATCTGCGCAAAAGAATTTCCTTATCAAGCTGCCGCTATCGTCCGATTCGCACCGCCACTCCGCCCATGATCGTTCGCGGCGGCATATTCACGCCGGTGATCTCCTGGTATCCGGTGTTGCTCGCGTTGGTAAGCCGCAAATACGGCCGCACCTTCCAGGCATCGCGCGTCAGCGTCGCGTCCCACACCGGGTACACTGTCTGTTGATACCGCTCGGCAAGCTGCACGGCATTTGTCAGAACAATGTCGTGCCCCATCGCCCAACTCCACGACGCGTGAATGTTTTCGACCGGGTAATTGAAAACATACTCCGACTCAAGCCCGCGCAGCGCGGTCTGCGCGCCGTGCAATGCCGTCCACTCGATCCGCACCTTCTGCGACCTATTCGGAATCCACGTGAAACTTGCCTCAACCCCGGCAAAATGCAACCCGTTCAAATTATCCGCGCACCAAATGTTCGCCGGGCATTTCGCCGGAAGATACGGATTTGGCGTCGCGCTCTTCACATAGTCGATCGTGTTGTGCTGCTGCGAATAGAATCCCGTCGCTGAAAGCGTCACTTTCGCCGACGGTGTCCAATCCGCGCCTCCATCCCCGGTCCACGCCGACTCCGGCTTCAGATTTGCATTTCCCAGCGTTGACGGATCGGAGTAGTAGAGATCCGTGTACGTCGGAATCCTGAATCCATACCCTCCGGTCGCCCGCAGCTTCAGGCTGTTCGCCAAGCGCAGGCTTCCCGCCACCTCTGGAGAAAACACCGCTTGCGCTCCGCCCGAAAAAATCTCCTCGCGCGCTCCTACCGACAAGCTCCAGCGTTTCTTCGCAGGTCGCAGGTCCACATCCACGTACCCCGCGCCCCGATTCCGCGCATGCAGGCCCAGATTATTGCTGCG
>JBEKWT010000122.1:0-8196 GCA_049512795.1 Occallatibacter sp. | reverse complement strand
CGAGGACAAGGCGGCCCGGCGCAAGGAACTGGTAGACGAGTACCGGGAGACGTTTTCGAATCCGTATGTGGCGGCTGGCCGGCGGCTGGTGGACGACATTATTGACCCCGCGGAAACGCGTCGTTATGTTGCACGAGCATTGGAATCGCTGCACGGGAAGCGCGAACTGCGGCCGCAGAAGAAACATGGATTGATTCCGCTGTAAAAGGAGTGCTGCTTGAAGCTTCACTGGACGGAATGGTCGGTTGTGACGGCGGTCGTGGGTGTGGCATGCATGGCGGTTTACGCCGCAATGGCGCGCGCGATGCGGCGAGCCGTAGCCGAGAAGCAACGGGAGACCGAACGGCAGTTGAGTGCGATGGCGACAACTGTGAGTGCCCTGCAGGCACGCGTGGCGGAACTTGGTGGGCTGAACGCAAAGCCCGCACCGCAAGGTGAGAGCGCGGCAAATTCGATTCCAGCGGAGAACAAAGGCGGACAGAAACAAGAATCACCCGAGCCGGAGATTGTCGCTGTGCTGACCGCGGCGGCGAGCACGTTTCTCGGTAAGAAAGCGCACGTTCGCTCGGCGCAGTTGGCGCCGGCAGAGCCGAGCAGCGCGGGCGCCTGGGCGCAGCAGGGACGCGCGTTTGTGCAGACCTCGCATAACCCGCGTTCGAGAGGGTGAGCGCGACATTGGGTTTTGAAGGAAAGGAAGCGGCGCGTTGAAGCTTCAGATCACAATCGACGGTAAGGCATACGAGGTTGACGTCGAGGTTTTGGAAGATGAGGAGAGCGCCCCGACTCCGAGCTACGCTTCGCATCATGCGGCGCACGTAGTTAATTCACATGCGCAGGACTACTCAGCCGCGTGGGATGGTGAAGGACGAATTTGCCACAGCCCGGTGATGGGTTTGGTGATCAAGGTGAACGTGAGGCCGGGACAAGCCGTGGAAGCCGGCGAGCTGGTTCTGGTTCTGGAAGCGATGAAGATGGAGACGAACGTGACGGCGCCGCGTGCTGCAATCGTGAAGAGCGTTCACGTAGCAGCAGGCGATCCGGTGAAATTGAACCAGGTGTTGCTTGAGCTCGAATGAGAGCGCGTGAGACGGATTCGCGGCGACAGAGCAAGGGGTCGTGATGGGCGATGTGCAGGAGGAGTTGAAGCGGATTCCCGGGATCAGATTCGTGGATCACGTGGCGATCGCGGTGAAGCGGGGCGAGCTTGAGGCCCAAGTGAGAGCGTACGAGATGCTCGGCTTCAGGGAAATCCACCGCGAGGAAGTGCGTGGCGGGGATCAGGTTCGCGAGGCGCTTCTGCAGATCGGCGAGGGACCAAATCTGATTCAACTGCTTGAGCCGCTATCTCCAGATTCACCTGTACAGAAGCTCATCGATAAAAACGGCGGACGTGGCGGGTTGGCACACGTGGCCTTTCGCGTGGAGAGCGCAAAGCGCGCCTTTGACGCGATGAAGGCTGAGGGTTTTACACTGATCGACAAGGCTCCGCGCAAGGGCTCGCGGGGCACGACGGTGTTCTTTGTGCATCCCAAATCGCGAGCCGAGGGAGCATTTGGGTTTCTCATTGAAATGGTGGAAGACCCAGAGGGCAGATGAGAGAAGGCGGCGATGTGGAACATCTGCTCGAGGAGTTTCCTCCGGTCAGCACTGCGGAGTGGGAGTCGGCGATTGCGCGGGACCTGAAGGGCGCCGACTACGAGAGACGGCTGATCTGGCGCAGCGAAGAGGGACTCGCGGTGAAGCCGTATTATCGCGCCGAGGATTTGAAGGATCTGGCGTGCCTGGATGCGGCGCCGGGAGCATTTCCTTACCGGCGCGGCGCGCGCACGACCGGCGATTGGCAGATTCGCGAAGAGATTGACGCAGCGGATGTGGAAAGCGCGAATCGCGCGGCATGTACTGCAGTTGCTGCCGGCGCCGAGGGAATTGCGTTCAGCGGGCTAGTGGTTGAGCGCGGCGATGAATTGGACGCGGTCCTCGCGAATCTCGACGAGATTCCGGTTCATTTTGAACGCGCTGACGAGCGATCGTTACGGTTGCTGATCGAATGGCCCGGCGAGGGGAAAAGTGCAGGGCGACTCTCAACCGGATGCGACGCGACGGCGAGCGTCGACTTTGCGGCGAAGGTGATCGGCGACGCGCCGGACGGGTTTGTACCGTTCACGATTCATGGCGAGGCATTCGAAGAAGCCGGAGCGACGGCAGTGGAAGAAGTTGGACTCACTCTGGCGGCCGGGGTTGATTTTCTAGCTGCAGTGCAGGAGCGCGGCGTGAAAGCGGAGCGTGCGGCGGCGGGGCTCGAGTTCAGCTTTGGCATGGGCTCGCAATTCTTCTTCCAGATTGCAAAGCTGCGCGCTTTCCGCATGGTGTGGGCGCGCGTAATCGAGAGCTTTGGCGGAACGCGTTCGGGAGCCCGGGCACGCATTGCGGCGCGCACCTCGCGCTGGAACAAGACGGTCTACGATCCGCATGTAAATATTCTGCGCGCAACCACCGAGGCGATGGCCGCTGTGCTGGGCGGCGCGGACGCGGTGACGGTTGCGCCGTTTGATGCGTGCTACAAACAGCCCGATGAGGCGAGCCGAAGACTGGCGCGCAATACGCAACTCCTGCTGAAGCATGAGGCGTGGATGGGCCGCGTGGCCGATGCAGGAGGCGGGTCGTATTTCATTGAAGCGCTGACAGACTTTTTGGCACGCGAGGGCTGGAAGCGCATGCAGGAGATCGAGACGCGGGGCGGCTACCGGAAGGCGCAAGCAGAGGGGCTGATCGCGCGGACGTTGGGGCGCTCGATGGCTGCGAGGGAAAAGGCAGTTGCGTTGCGCCGGCGCGTGTTGGTGGGAACAAATCAATTCGCGAATCCGGCGGAGCGGGCGCTGGGCCGAGTTGAGACCGCGCAAATGAGTGAGACGAGGCGCGGAGCGACACCGTATGAGGAGATGCGCCTGCGGACCGAGCGACACGCGGCCTTGACGGGCTTGACGCCCCGGGTATTGCTGGCTGAAGTTGGCGACGTGAAGATGCGCACAGCACGTTCGAACTTCGCGGCGAACTTTTTTGCCTGCGCCGGATTCGAGACGGTGACACGGCGGTTCAGAAAGGCAGCGGAGATCGCCGCGGCGGAAGGCGACCTGATCGTGCTCTGCAGCGCCAATGCGGAATACGCCGCGATTACCGCTGAACTGATGGCTAAATTGAAGGAGCTGGGCCGAACGACGCCGGTGATTGTAGCGGGAACTCCCGAAGACGCCGAAAAGCTTGCGGCAAAGGGCGTTGCAGATTTTGTACACGTGCGCAGCAATCCCGTGGAAGTGTTGACAAAGTTGCAGGAACGGATGGGGATCAAAAGCTGACGATGCGACCTGACTTTACAAAGATCGATTGGACGCCGGCGACGGGAACATGCGCGCCTGGCGAGGCCGAGGCATGGATTTCGCCCGAGCGCATCGAGCTCAAGAGCTTCTACACACGGGACGATTTGGCTGGACTCGAGCACCTGGAATACGCAGCCGGCATTCCGCCTTATTTGCGCGGGCCATACGCAACGATGTATGCAATGCGCCCGTGGACGATCCGTCAGTATGCAGGGTTCTCAACCGCGGGGGAGTCGAACGCGTTCTATCGCCGCAACCTGGCTGCCGGGCAGCGCGGGCTTTCGGTGGCCTTCGATTTGGCGACGCACCGCGGCTACGACTCCGATCATGAGCGCGTAGCGGGCGACGTGGGCAAAGCGGGCGTGGCCGTCGACTCGATTCTTGACATGAAGACGCTATTCAACCGCATTCCGCTGGACCAGATGTCGGTTTCAATGACCATGAACGGCGCGGTTCTGCCGATCATGGCGTTCTATATTGTTGCCGCGGAAGAACAGGGCGTGGCTCCGGCGGCGTTGAGCGGAACCATCCAGAACGACATTCTGAAGGAGTTCATGGTCCGCAACACGTACATTTATCCACCTGCCGGATCGATGCGCATTATCGGCGACATTTTCCGCTACTGCGCGGCGAAGATGCCGAATTTCAACTGCATCAGCGTTAGCGGATACCACATGCAGGAAGCGGGGGCGACGGCCGACCTGGAGCTGGCCTACACGCTGGCCGACGGGTTGGAGTACTTGCGCGCCGGCGTTGGAGCCGGGCTCGACGTGGACGAGTTTGCGCCGCGAATTTCGTTTTTCTGGGGCGTGGGCATGAACCATTTTATGGAGATTGCCAAGATGAGGGCGGCACGGATGATTTGGGCGAAGCTGGTCAAGAGCTTCGGCGCGAAGAATCCTAAATCACTGGCGTTGCGTGCTCACTCGCAGACATCGGGATGGAGCCTGACAGCGCAGGATCCGTATAACAACGTGGTGCGCACCTGCGTCGAGGCGCTGGCCGCCGCGTTTGGGGGCACGCAATCACTGCACACGAACGGGCTCGACGAGGCGTTGGGCCTCCCCACGGATTTCTCGGCGCGGATCGCGCGCAACACGCAGCTAACCCTGCAACTGGAGACGGGGATCACGCATGTGGTGGACCCGTGGGCGGGATCGTACTACGTGGAGCGGTTGACGCACGAGCTTATGCACAAAGCCTGGGGCCTGATCGAGGAGATTGAGCGGCTGGGTGGAATGGCAAAGGCGATTGAGACGGGAGTGCCCAAGATGCGCATCGAAGAGGCGGCGGCGCGGAGGCAAGCAAGCATCGATGCGGGACGCGACGTGATTGTCGGCGTGAATGCGTACCCGGCGGCAGAGGAGCCGGAGATTCCCGTGCTCGATATCGACAACGGCGCGGTGCGGGCTGCGCAGGTAAAGCGGCTTGAGCAGTTGAAGCGCGAGCGCGATGCGAGCGCAGTGCACGAGGCGCTGGAGAAGCTTGAGCATTCGGCGGAAACCGGTGATGGAAATCTGCTGGATTGCGCGGTGGACGCGGCGCGCAAACGAGCAACACTGGGCGAGATTTCGATGGCTCTCGAACATGTGTGGGGGCGCTACGAGGCAACGACGCGCACCATCGCCGGCGTGTATTCCGCTGAAAGCGCCAATGGAGAGGAATTCAAGAAGGCGCGGCGCATGGTGGAAGAGTTCGAGCGAGAAGAAGGACGGCGGCCAAGAATTCTGGTGGCAAAGATGGGCCAGGACGGACACGATCGCGGAGCGAAAGTGATTGCCACGGCGTTCGCGGACATCGGATTCGATGTGGACGTGGGACCGCTTTTCCAGACGCCGCGCGAGGTGGCGCGATTTGCCATGGACAGCGACGTGCACGTGGTGGGCGTGTCGAGCCTGGCCGCGGGCCACAAGACGCTGGTGCCACAACTGATTGATGAGCTGCGCGCGCTGAGCCGGGACGACATTCTAGTGGTTGTTGGCGGAGTGATCCCCCCGCAGGACTACCGGTTCCTGTATGACGCGGGTGTAGCGGGAATCTACGGGCCGGGTACCGTGATTCCGATGGCGGCACAGAAGATTCTGGAGATGCTGTGCGCTGCGGTGATCGGCTAGAGGAATGCAATGAAGAGCGCGCTGCGTGAAGTGCCTGGATGCGGAACGCCTGAAGCGCCGAAGCCTGCGAAGAGGCCCCGGCCGCTCTCGCGTGAAGAATACCGCGACGGAATTCTGGGCGGCGACCGCACTGTGCTGGCGCGCGCCGTAACGCTGATTGAAAGCGCCCGCGAGGCGGATCGCGACGTGGCCGAGCAGATTGTGGAAGATTGCCTGCCTCACTGCGCAGATTCGATTCGCGTGGGGATTACGGGCGTGCCCGGGGCGGGCAAGAGCAGCTTGATTGAGGCACTGGGCGGATTTCTGATCGCGGAAAAGAAGGAGAAAGTCGCGGTGCTGGCGATCGACCCCAGCAGCCGGATTTCAGGCGGAAGCATTCTGGGCGACAAGACGCGAATGCCTACGCTGGCCGCGAGCGAGATGGCATTTATCCGACCGTCGCCTTCGCGTGGCATGGCCGGCGGCGTGGCGCAGCGGACGCGGGAGGCGATGCTGCTGTGCGAAGCGGCGGGATACCGGAACATTCTGGTGGAGACAATCGGCGTAGGGCAGTCAGAGACGGCAGTGCACGAGATGGCGGATTTTTTTCTGCTGATCACGCTGGCCGGTGCGGGCGATGAGCTGCAGGGGATCAAGCGCGGCGTGATGGAGCTGGCCGACCTGGTGGCGGTGAACAAGGCCGATGGAACGAATGTGGACGCTGCGGAGCGAGCACGAGCCGAGGCGCAGAACGCGCTGCACTTTTTTCCGGCATCTGGGTCAGGATGGACGCCGCGCGCGGTGACCTGCTCCGCACTGACAGGTGCGGGAATCAGCGAACTATGGGCGCTCGTGCTTGAGTATACGGAGTTAACGCGAGGCAACGGCTGGCTTGCGGCGAGCCGGCGTGAGCAACAGCGGCGATGGATGCAGGAGATGATCGATCAGGCGCTGCGGCATCGATTCGATGCGCATCCGGCGGTGCGCGGTCAAATTGCGGCGTTGGAGCGCGATGTGGCGGAGGGCCGGACGACGCCGTTTCGCGCGGCGCGGACGCTGCTTCGAGCCTATTCCTATCCCGGGCGCTCCTGAAGACACGCGATCACTTCATCCAGCGCGGACTGCCACTTCGGAAGCTCGAGACCGAAGCGGGCGTGGAGTTTGGCGTTGGACAGCACGGAGTTTCGCGGTCGCGTTGCGGGGGTGGGATAGTCCTTGGTGGCGATCGGAGTGAGGCCGGGCGCTTTGATGCCGAGCCGTTCGGACGCGCGGGCGAAGATGGCCTGAGCGAAGCCGAACCAGGAGACGGAGCCCGCGCAAGTCATGTGGTAAAGGCCGGACCAGTTTTGCGGTTCCCCAAAGCGGCCAGCCAGCACACCCGTGACGATGGCATGCGTTGCGCGGGCGAGCTCGATGGATGTGGTTGGCGCACCGACCTGGTCGTCAACAATGGAGAGCCGGTCGCGCTCGCGCGCCAAGCGGAGCATCGTGAGCAAGAAGTTGTTGCCGTGCGGCCCGTAGACCCAACTGGTGCGAAAGATGAGGTAGCGAGCTCGGGAGTTCTGGATGGCCTGCTCGCCGGCCAGCTTGGTGGCGCCGTAGACGCTGAGCGGCGCTGGTGAATCGTCTTCCGTCCACGGCTCCTGCTTGCTGCCGTCGAAGACATAATCCGTGGAATAGTGGACGAGGAGGGCGTTGCGTTCGGTTGCTTCTTCGGCGAGGACGCGGGGAGCGAGGGCGTTGATGGCATGGGCCAGAGCCATCTCCGACTCAGCGCGATCGACGGCGGTGTAGGCGGCGGCGTTGAGAATCACGTCGGGCGCAGTGCGGCGGACAAGGTCGCGCGTCTGATCGGGATCGGCGAGATCGACGGACTCACGATCGACAGCGACGATGGGACCGACGGTTGCAAAGAGGCGCTCGAGCTCGCGGCCGAGCTGACCAGCGTTGCCAACGATGAGAATGCGCGGATTTCGCGACGGATCGGCGGCCGGAGTTTGGTTTGGCTTATCCATCATGCGAGAGAGCTCCGAAAAACGCGGGAATGCACTTCCCGCATTCTAACTAATTGACCTGGCTGGATGGGGAATCGTCAGGATTGCGAATTAGCGGGCGCGGCTGAGCTGTCCTAGATCGCGCCGCAGCGCGATTCCCGTACAATTTAAGGCAGGAGTGCTTCCCCGATGCGACGGGTTTATTGCGATGCGAATGCCACCACGCCTCTGCTGCCTGAGGTGATGGAGGCGATGCGCCCGTATTGGATGGAGGAGTTCGGGAACGCTTCGTCGATTCATCTTGAGGGCCAGAAGGCGCGCACGGCCGTGGATCATGCGCGGGAGACGCTGGCGCGATTTTTCCGTTGCCGCGAGCCGGAGGTGGTGTTCAACTCGGGCGGCACCGAGGGGGACAACACGGCGATCTTCGGGCTGCTGCGCCCGGGAGATCACTTCATCACGACGTCGATTGAGCATTCAGCGGTATTGCGAGCGGCCGATCGGGTGACGGAGCGCGGCGTGGAAGTGACGTTTGTGGCGCCTCGCGCGAACGGGCTCATCGATCCCGAAGAGATTCGGCGGGCGATCGGGGCTACTACGCGGGGGGGCGATGCGCGCAGGACCCTGGTCAGCGTGATGCTGGCAAATAACGAGACGGGCGTGCTTGAGCCGGTGGAAGAGATCGGCAGAATCGCCGCGGAGGCCAAGGCCTTCTTCCACATCGACGCGGTGCAG
>JBEKWT010000121.1:0-8198 GCA_049512795.1 Occallatibacter sp. | reverse complement strand
CGCCATCATGGTCGTGGCCTATGGCCGCATTATTCCGCCGTGGATGCTCGCTCTGCCACGCCTCGGATGTATCAACCTCCACGCTTCGCTGCTTCCCAAACACCGTGGCGCGGCGCCCATCCAGTGGGCCATCGCCCTGGGCGACGCCTACACCGGCAATACCACGATGCTTCTGGAAGAGGGCCTCGACACAGGCCCGATCCTGCTCCAACAGACGATGGAAATTGGCCCCAACCAAACTGCGGTCGATCTTTTTCCCCTGCTGGCGCGCGCCGGCGCGCCCCTGGTCGTCGAAACGCTCGCCGGTTTAGCGAGTGGCACGATTCACCCTCAACCCCAGAGTCACGAGGCCGCGACCTTCGCACCGCTTCTTGACCGCGAAGACGGCCGCATCGACTTTGCCGCGCGCACCGCGCACGAAATCTACAATCGCTGGCGCGGATTTCAGCCCTGGCCGGGCGCGTTCACCACGCTCAATGCGAAAAAGCTGATCGTCCATAACATGGCCATTGCCAGGGGAAGTTACGCCGAAGGCCTGGGATTTGCCGAGCCGGGCTGGGTTGTCGTGGAGAACCATCGCCTTCTGGCTGCGTGCGCCGAGAACACCTGGCTTGAATTCCTCGAGATTCAGCTTGAGGGCAAGAAACGCATGACCACAGATGAGTTTCTGCGCGGCAATCCGCTCCCGGCGGACGCGCGCTTCGGTTGAGCGCCGTGTCCGCCGTCTCTCCAGCGCGCAAAGCCGCCTTCGATGTTTTGCTGGCCGTCGAGCGCGGCAAAGCTCACGCCGATGATCTGCTGCGTTCAAAAGCGATCGACGCACTCTCGCCCCCCGATCGCCATCTGGCTACAACTCTCGTGCTCGGCGTTCTCCGCTGGCAGATTCGTCTCGATGAGCAACTCAAGCTTCTCATCAAGAAGCCGGGAGCCAAATTCGATCCCGAAGTCTCGATCGCCCTCCGCTTGGGCGCATTCCAGTTGCAATTCCTCGATCGCGTTCCCGCCCACGCCGCCATCGATGAAAGCGTCCAACTGACAAAGCAATCCGGCCACCGCTTCGCCTCCGGACTGGTCAACGCCGTTCTGCGCAAACTTGCTGTCCCTGGTCCGATTGCAGATTTTCCGGAAGAGTCCGCAGCCGAGCTCGCGTTGGCCCAGGCTCACCCCGCGTGGCTCGTCGAGCGCTGGACGCTCTTCTATGGTTTGGAAGCTGCGCGAACGATTTGCCGACACGGCCAGCTCCAGCCTCCTCGAATCGTGCGCTTCTCCCACGCTGCCTTCGAAGCAGAACTGATCGAGGCCGGCATTGGTCTGGAACCCGGAGCCATTCTTACCGCCGCGCGCACGGTCGTCTCCGGCGACGTAACCGCAACGGCGGCCTATCGCGAGGGCCGCGTGCGCGTTCAGGATGAGGGGTCGCAGTTGATCGCTGAGATCGCCGCATGCGCCACTGAAGATTCCAGTCGCAAGATCGAAACGATTCTGGACGCCTGCGCCGCGCCCGGCGGGAAAACGCTCATTCTCGCCGAGCGCGACCCCGAGGCTCGCATTCTGGCCTGTGAATCGACTCCGCAGCGCCTAGTCGAGCTAAGCAAACGCCTCGCCGCCTACGCCGGTCGCGTGGAATGCCGCCTAGCCGACGCGACCGCGCTCAAGGAAGAATCAGCATTTGATCTTGTGCTGGCGGACGTTCCCTGCAGCGGCACCGGCACTTTGGGACGCAACCCCGAAATCCGCCATCGCCTGCGTCAAGAAGATTTGTCGCGCCACGCCGACCGCCAGTGCGCGATTCTCTCCGCTGCGTTTCGCTCGGTTCGCCCCGGCGGCCGCGTTGTCTATTCCACCTGTTCCCTCGAGCCCGAAGAAAACGAGCAGGTGGTCGCTGCCGTACTCGCCGAAGATCAAACTGCGCGACAAGCTTCCCTCTCCTCGCACATCGAAGCCTTGGCAAAAACCGGGATCCTCACCAGCCCAGCCGCCGATCGCCTCCGCGCTTGCCTCACTCCCGAAGGCGCACTGCGCCTTCTGCCCGGAGCTTTGCCCACCGACGGCTTCTATGTCGCCTTGATCGAGAAGATTGCCTAGAATGCGGCATCAGGATCCACTTCTGCTCTACGCCTGCTCCGGCTCAAGCTTCAGCGCTGCGAAGTCCCGACCCAGCATTGCGCATAATGCCTCGACCACCAGGTTGTGGTCGTCGCGCTGCGGCAGTCCCGAGACCGTCACGCTTCCTACCACACCCGCTCCCTCTACCGACAGCGGAAATGATCCGCCATCCACGGCGTAATCGGCGAGTGGCAGCCCCTGGCGTTCAAAGAGCGACGTCCCCTTCAACTTCTGCGTCAAGCCCACAGCATACGAACTGCGATGAAAGCGCGCCACCACGTTGCTTTTGCGGCGCACCCATTCCGGATTGTCCGGAGTGGTCCCGTCCAGCGCTGCATAAAACAGCGGCTGTCCGAAACGCCTCACGTCGATCACCAATGTCAGCCCTCGCTCCACGGCCATCGTTCGAATCCGCGTGCCAAGCTCCCACGCCACGCTCGCATCCAGGCGCGGCAACCGCAGCTCGTGCTCCTGCAATGCGATTCGTTCCAAATCCCGGTTTTCCAAATTTTTGTCGAGTCCCATCCTTGTTTGCCTCCCGTCCTGCCTATTTCACCACGGTCAGCTTCACCACGGTGCTCTGGTCCACGCGCGTGCCGTAGCTCGGCGATTGCGTCAGCACCTGGCCCGGTCTCAGCGGCAGCTTCGGCGGTGCATCGCCGCTTCCCACTGGCGCCACGGGCACATTCACAAAACTCGGCGCCGCCGTTTTGATCCCTACCTTTTTCAACGCCACTTCCGCGCTCGCGAACTGCCAGCCGGTCAGGTCCGGCATCACATACCCGTCGGGAGTCTCATCGTCCGGCGCGGCCACCAGCAGATTGACGCTCGGCTGCTCTATGCCCAGCGCATGCGGCGGCGGGTCCTGCGCCAGCACAGTTCCCTCCGCAGCTGAGCCGTCGGGCAGCCGCGCAACCTCTCCCACCTCGAGTCCGGCGCGCCGTAGCTCCAGCTGGGCCACGCGCTCGTTGGCGCCCACCGTGTCCGGCACATCCACCTTCTGCGGGCCAAGGCTCTCGGCCACGCGCACGCGCCACTCGCGCCTCACCACCGTTCCCGCGGCCGGGGACTGCGTCAAAATGTGTCCTGCTGCCACTTCGCTCGAGTAGTAGCGATTATCCACATCCAGATTCAATCCCAGGCCCGCTGCCACGCTGCGCGCGTCTGCGGTCGTCATTCCTTTGAGCGCCGGGACCTGCACCTCTGCGCCGTGAATCGCAAACTGCATCGTGAGAATCGCCGACAGCAAGCCAACAGCCACCAGCAGCATCAGCAGCCACGAAATGCGGAAAACTCTTGCGATTGGACCGGTGTTCATCAGCGCTGTACCCACTCGAAGATTGCGGTTTTCACTCTACCGCGTATTATCCGTCATCGGCTCCGGATGAATGGTTATCCGGTACACTGCCGGGCACTCCAGCTTGAACCGGTCTTCGAGCGCGGTGATCACTTCGTGAACGCGGTTCATCGGCAGCTCGTCGGGCAATGTGCAATGGCATGTGACAGAAATGTGTTCTCCCGTCCGGCCCACGGCGACCGCGTGAACGTCAACGATCTCGGGCAGCCCCGCTGCTGCCGACCGCAATGCCTGCTCCAGTCTGCGGTCCTCCACGTCCTCTTCTTCGGGCTGCTCAATCGTCGCCGGCTCGCTTTCAATATGCGTCAGCACCGAGTCGACCTCCGGAACGCTACGCAGAATCTGCGCTTCCATCGCGGTCACAAAGTTGTGCGCTTCTCTCAGCGCCAGGTGTTCATCGAGCTCCACGTGCAACTCCACTTGCAGCCGTCCATGATGCGATTGGATGCTGAGCTCGTGTACCGACACATTGTTCCGCGCCGCTACCGCACGCACCCGATCGAAGATGCTCTCCGCCTTCGTCTCTCGCGGAATTGTGTGGATGACCACGTCTGCTGCCGGCAGCGCGCGCTGCACTGCCGCCGTCGCGGCCTGCACCAGCTCGCCGGTGTGCTCAAACGTGAATCGCCGCGGCAGCGCCAGCGTCAAGTCGGCAAAATAGCCGGCCCCCGACCGCCGCACCCGCGCCCGTTCCACGGCCAGCACTCCATCCACGCGTTCTACCTCGCGAACCAGCCGTCGCCGCGTCTCGGCAGGAATTTCATCCACCAGCGCCGCCACCGCTTCGTGGCCCACTCGCACCGTCATGCGCAGAATCATCAGCGACACCACCAAAGCTGCCAGTGGATCGGCATAATGCAGCGCGCCGATTTGAAATCGCTCACCCATCCACGCCGCGCCCAGGCCCACCAGCACCGCCAGCGTCGCCCAAATGTCCGAAGCAAAGTGAAACGCATCCGTCGCGAGCGCCGGCGATCCCGTGTGCACAGCTACCGCCCGCAATTGCCGTGAACGCCAGATGTCCACCGCGATTGAAGTCACCAGCACCAGCATCGGCCACAGCGAGTGGTGCAGTTCCACCGTTTGATAAAAAATCCGCTGCACGGCCTCCCAGATAATCCACGCGCAGGAGAGAGCCATCAGCCCCGCCTCGCTGAAGGCGGATAGGTTCTCGATCTTCCCGTGACCGTAGGTGTGATCCTCGTCCGCCGGCCTGTCGCTCACATGAACGGAGAAGTACGTCAGCGCCGCACCCACAAGGTCGAGTCCCGAATGTGCCGCGTCAGATAGCACGCCCAGCGACCCGGACAGCAACCCGGCGGCGACTTTCAGCAACGTCATGGCCGCGGCGGCCGCCATCGACCACTGCGCAACACGCTGCTTTTCTGCGGAGAAACTCGCAGCAGCAGGCGCGTTCACTCGCGAACTGGGGACGATGATTGTCATTGGATTCCTAGACTACAGTGGGCCGCATCGCCGTGTACAACCCTGCAATTCCGAACGTGTACGGCTGCCATGCGCATTCCTCAAAGCCCGCTCGCCGCATCATCTCCACCATTGCATCGGGCGGCGGAAAATTGCCCACCGAGCTGGGAAGATAGTTGTATGCCCCATCTTTTCCGCAGATCGCGCGGCCGATCGCAGGCAGCACGCGCCGGAAGTACACGCCATACGCTTTCCCGATCAGCCCTCCCGGTTCGCTAAATTCGAGAATTCCCAGCTGGCCGCCCGGCTTGAGCGCGCGACAAAACTCCTTCAGTCCGGCCTCGTAATTCGCCAGATTCCTGAACCCAAACGCCGTCACAATCAGGTCGAGCGACTCCGCTCTTAGCGGCAGATGCAGAGCATCGGCCTCGATCGCGAGCGCGTACGGCATTCCCGTCGCGCTTCTGCCCGGCCCTTGCAATTCCTTCGGCCCAAACTTCTCCGCGCCGCGCCGCAGCATCGGACGCGCAAAATCCCCGGCCAGAATCGGCCTCGCCCCACGCGGCCGCAGCTTCAAGAGCGCCACGGTTAAATCGCCCGTGCCGCAGCAAATGTCCAGCACCGCCGTCTCCGGCCGCCCCAGCACATCCTTAAACCTGCGCGCAGCTTTCCGCCACCACAGCCGGTCCACGTTGGCTGAGAGAACGTGATTCAGCAGGTCATATCTTGGCGCAATGGCCTCGAACATCTGCCGCACGGCCATCGCCGCGCCTGCTTCGTCCACCGCGCCCGCCGGCCGGGCTCCCGTTGTGGGCATATTCCTTCATCCTTCGCCGAATGCGCGAATCCACGACCCGTGCCGCGGCGCGCTCGCTCTATCATGCTATCGCTTCTCTTCCCCCGTCCCGCGATCGAATCGCCGTCCCTTCAAGCCCCGGCGAAAAAGGTATACGCTTGAAGTTGCCGATGGCTGCCCCTTCCCTCTCCGCAATCCCCACACCGGCGCCGCATTCGCCGCTTACGGATAGCCATGGCCGGGTGATTCACGACCTGCGCGTCTCCGTCACCGACCGCTGCAACTACAAATGCGTCTACTGCCGCACCGGTGAAGTCGGCGCGCAGTATCCCGAGCTGGCCGTCGATGAGTACCTCCGGCTCATCGAGCTGTTTGTTGGGCTGGGCATCACCAAAGTCCGCCTCACCGGCGGCGAGCCGCTCCTGCGCCGCGGCCTGGTCGACCTGGTTCGTGAGCTCTCGCGCCTCAGCACCCTGGCGGGTGATCCCCTTGACCTCGCGCTCACCACCAACGGCCACCTGCTCGAGTCGCTTGCACAGCCGCTCAAGGACGCCGGCCTCAACCGCGTGACAGTCAGCATGGACGCCGTCGACGCCCGAACATTCGAGCGAATTACCCGGGTGGAGGGCAGCTTTGCCGAGGTTCTCGCAGGTGTTCGCGCCGCCCGCGCTGCCGGCCTCACGCCCCTCAAAATCAACTGCGTGCTCCTGCGCGGCTTCAATGACGACCAGATCGAAGGCTTTGCCCGATTCGCCCGCGAGGAAAATGTCGTCGTCCGCTTCATCGAGTTCATGCCTCTTGAAGAGGGGCGCCTCTGGACGCCCGAGATCGTCGTCACGCTCGGCGAAATTGTCGACCGCATCGGCCGCTCTCTTCCGCTCGTCGAACTTCCGCCGCGGGAAGCGAGCGAAACCGCTCGGCGCTATACATTTGCAGACGGCGTTGGTGAAATCGGAATTATCGCGCCGGTCAGCCAGGCCTTTTGCGGCGCATGCAGCCGGGTGCGGCTCACATCCGACGGCAAAATTCGCACCTGCTTGTTCTCGCAGGTCGAGCACGACCTCTATGGCCGCCTCCGCGCCGGCGCGAGCAATGAGGATCTCCGCGCTTACATCGTCCAGACAATCCTGGGCAAGGAGGCCCGCCACCACATCGGTGAGCCGGGATTCCTCAAACCCTCCCGTTCGATGGTTCACATCGGCGGCTGATTGCGGGTTCACATCGGCGGCTGACTTCGGGGATTGGAGCCGGCGGCTGACCGCGCGCGACGCACGAGAACGGATTTGCACACGAATTGTCATTAGAAATGGAACGGGCCGGGTTTAATCTGTGCCGTGAAGAATTTATGAAAGAATAAGGTCGGTACCTCCCCCACTGGGCCCTAACATTATGCCGAATGAGACGGAAGGGCGCATCCCGCTCGCCGATCTGCTTGTGTTTCATCAGCTGGCGCGATCGCTCACATCCAGCTTCGACCTGGACACAATTCTGCGCACCATCCTCGAGCAAATGGAGCGAATGGTCGAAGCGGAGTTCTGGGCGCTGCTCATGCTCGACGAATCGACCCATGATCTCTACTACGCCATCGCGGCGGGCGAAGAGCAGGAAACGCTGCGCGGCCTTCGCGTCAAATCCGGTGAGGGCGTCGCAGGATGGGTTCTCGAGCACGGTGAAACCCTCATCGTGCCCGAGGTGGCCGGCGATCCGCGCGCCGCACAAGCCGCCACTCCCGGCATCAGCAGCGTCCGGTCGGTCATCGCCCTGCCTTTGCGGGGGCGCACCGGCATGCAGGGCGTCATCGAAATCATCAATCCCCGCGCGGCGATGTCGGACTACAGCATCGCCTTCCTGCACATTCTTGCCGACCATGCGGCCATCGCCATTGAAAATGCGCGCGACGTCAGCCGCATCCAGCAGCTCACGATCACCGACGACACCACCAGCCTCTTCAACGTCCGCCACCTCTACGAGGTTCTCGGCCGCGAGTTGAAGCGTTCGAAAAGGCTCAAGCTCCCGTTAAGCCTCGCGTTCTGGGATTTGGACCGCTTCAAGCTGGTCAACGATGCGCACGGGCACATGGTCGGCAGCGAACTGCTCTCTCTCGTTGGCCGCCGCCTTCAGAAACTCTGCCGCGAGCAGGATCTGAGCTTCCGCTATGGCGGCGACGAATTCGTCATTCTCATGCCCGAGACCGCTGGCGCTCAGGCATTGCAGCTGACCAGGGGAATGCACGCGGCACTCATGGAAACCCCATTCGGGATGAAGAGCGGCCTCACGCTCAAAGTCAGCGCCAGCGTAGGCCTCGCGTCCTTTCCTTGCGATGGCACGCGCATGCACGAGATCATCGGAACCGCCGACGCGCGCATGTACGCCGTCAAGCGCCACGGCCGAGGCCAGGTCCGCGCGGGCTGAGCACCGCCGCTACTTCTTCGTGTCCCCGCCAATCTGGATCGTGTCATGAGTCGTTTTTATAGGTTGCGATTCCGGGATTTGCGATTGGTGAAATGATCGGCG
>JBEKWT010000120.1:0-8232 GCA_049512795.1 Occallatibacter sp. | reverse complement strand
CCGCTGTCAGAGCAGGGCTGGCGGGTGGCAAGGCTTCGTAATCCCAGCGCAGGCCGAGCTCGAGAGTCAGGCGTGGAGTGAACTTCCAGTTATCCTGAACAAACGCACCGGAGTCCATCGTTGAGATCCCATAGGCGTGCGCACCAAATGTTTGCGTGAATGTGGAGTAACAGGCATAGGTGCCAATTGTGTTTCGTGCAGCGCTGCTGCTGCAATTGCCGGTTTTTCCAGAATGGGCGTTTATCTGATCGCTGATGTAATTGCCGATGTAGCTGTACACGTAATAGCCATTGCCATCGAATCCGTAGGTATTGAAGAAGTCGTAGTTGTGGAGCTCGTCGACGCCGAATTTGAAGCTATGGTTGCCCTTGTTCCAATAGAAGATATCGCCGATCTGCCACTTCCACTCATCCGGATTGGCCAGGCGGTAGGAGTAGTAGGGTGACCCGAGGTTAAAGCCGATAGAAGTGTCCATGGCAACCTCGGGAATGCTTTGATTGACGGTAACGCCGTTCCCCAGCAGGTTGGCTTTGGTATAGGGAGTCAGCGCCTGTTGCGTTTCAGAGAGCCCTTCGCGGCTGTACTGATAGAGCAGCTCGTTGCTCATGTGCGCGTTGACGAGGCTAGTAAGCTTGGTTACTCCGTAGTCGAGCTTGACGAAATCGTTGCCCCAGGTATCGAGAGCATAAATTGCGGAAGTATTGGTCTGCACATCGCCGGGTGCATCCCAGCGCAGGCGGTGGTAAAGCACGCTTACATGCTCTTTGTCGTTGATCTGCCAATCGAGCTTGGGAGTGTTGATTTCCTGGTAGCCCTTACGCGGTACGAGGCCGAGATCCCCGTTCATGTTTCCGATCCAGGTATCGTAAGCGCTCACGCCTTGGTCGTATGCGGAGGTTGCACCGTTGGCGTATTCCTGACGGGCGGCCAATGTGCAGGCGTCGGCGTCCAGTGCGTCGTTCGGATCGTAGTTCGGTGAACTCGTCGTTGCACTGCCGCTCCACACACCGGTACTAAGATTGCAGCTGCTCGACGATAAGCTGGACGGGAGACTGGCTGAGGCTGTCGGGAGAGAGTAAAAAGAGGTCGCATTGGAGGGAATCGCGGCTCCAGGATTGATGTGCGTATGTTGATCGTAAGTATAGATCCAGAAGAGCTTGTTCTTGATGAGCGGACCGCCAACGGTAAAGCCGTAAATCTTGCGCAGGTCCTCCGGTTTGAGATGGGTGGAAACATACTTGTTGGTAGTAGGGTTCAGCACCGTCAAAAAGGTGTAATCGTTGAATGCATTCCAATTGCTTTCACGGTCCCAGAAGTAAGCCTGTCCATGAATGCTGTTGGTTCCGCTCTTTGTCACAGACGTAATCACGCCTCCGGCAGCGCGGCCGTATTCAGCAGAGTAGACGCCGGTGTTGACGGCGAACTCGCGGACGGCGCTGCCTGAAGTGGAATAAGCTTCGCGAGTGTAGCCGCGTTCCGATGAAAAGTAGGCCTGGTTGTCGTCGGCGCCGTCGATCTCAACATTATTGAGGTAGATGCTGATTCCGCGGACGCTCACCAATCCGAATCCGGTGGAATCTGCGACAACGCCTGGCGTGGTCAAGGCCAGCGCCGACCAGCGGCGGTTATTGATGGGGACATTTTGCAGGGCCGCTGTGTTAAGCGTGTCGGTAAAGTCGGGCGACTCGAGATTCATCACCGGCGTCTGCTCGGTAACGACGACCTGTGTGCTGGACGACGCGACAGCGAGACGGGGCTCGAGGGAGGTGACTTGACCGACAACCACGAGAACGTCGTCAGCGCGATATTTGGCGAAATTCGGGGAAGTGATCGTGACCGTGTACTTTCCCGGCTCGAGCAGAGGCGCCTTGAAAAAGCCGCTTCCGTCTGCGACGAGGTTCACCGCAAAGCCGGTGGCCATATTCTCAATGTGAATGGCAGCGCCGGGGACTACTGCATCGGAGGAGTCGAGGACTGACCCTGCAATCGAGCCTTGCGTCGTTGACTGCGCGTTCAAGGACTTGGAGCTGAAGCACACAGCGAGGATGAGAAGCGCCAGGCACGAAATGCCCAGGCGAATTCTATTGAATGTCATAACTGCCCTCCAAAGTGGTCGTTTTGCGTTTAGCCATATTCCGTGAGAATTGATGGCGTCGTCGCCGGCGCCGCGAAGCGGCGTTTCGGTCAACGCGCAGAACCCGGCGAAACCTGCAGCAAGCGTCGCGCAGCTCTCATAGCCGACTCCGGCATGGACGCATGCCTGCTCAAATATCCCCGACACTTGAGCGTACAAATCTTCGATGAACTTGCGATGAAAGACAAGTGAACCATCGTGAGCATGCAACGCGCGATTCGGACCTCGTGCGGTCCGCGTGTGCAAGGGGCCATCGGACGGGGGAGATGTGTCCAGGCTGGCCGGTAAAAATCGGCTGTTATGCCCTCACGAAAATAAACTTCCAGTCCAGCAACCGGAATGTTTCCTGCGAAAGCGATCTTTGCCGGCTGCACCGAGAAGGCTTCTCAACGATTGCGATCTTGCCATTGCGCGCAGTCGACACGTGTCAGAAATCGAATGGAAGCTCAGCTTGGCCCGAAAAGCGCAGGCTGAAGGTTTCCATCAATGCGAAGCATTTTGGGGTACGGCAATCTCTAAGGAGAAGTCATTGTAGGGCAGAGGCGCATATTTTTCCAAGGGGTAAAGTGAAAAACCTTCTGCGATACAGGAGATTCAATGGTTTAGCCGTGAACTCGTGGAAAACGAGACCTGTTCATAGGCGATCCCGCAGCCCCATCCTGTCGCTCCATCCTTTCGGCCCATCCTGTCGCCCCGACGCGCGATAAAGCAGGCGCAAGTGCGCTCTAGCCGAACGCCGGCTGAAACCCTTCGTGGGCCGCACCAGCAATCGGGTCCGCACCATCGGGCGCAGAATTAAATCAATGGCCGCTGGTGTCAATGTCCATTACCGGGGTCCACTACCAGGACCCCAGCGAATGCGCACGCCGGTGCGAAGCGTGAACGGAAGGCTGGGATAGCCGATGGGCGCGATGTGCGTGTCATCGAGAAGATTCTCGGCCCGCGCATAGACATCGAGCCACGTGAACCACTGGTAGCTGCCGCCGAGGTCGAGTTTCGCGTAGCCGTAGTCGAGATTGCGATTGGGCAGCACAAGAGAGTTCCCTTGCTCGAGATCTTCGTAGCCGAGAAAAGTGGAGTCGTCGCTGCGGCTGGCGAAGGCCGCTGCAAAAATTCCGGTGATTCGTTTGTTGGCGAAGGTGGCCGTGAAAAAGCCGGTGTGCGGCGGCCGCCGGAAGGGCCGAGCGCCCTCGAGCGGCGAGTAGATGCCAACGGGAATTCCGTCAAAAGTTGGCGCATAGCCGCCCTGCAGCGCCTCATTGTCGCTGGAGAACGACCGTTGCACGACGGAATCCAGGTAGGTGTAACCGCCGCGAAGAAAAATGTATTTGCCGATGCCGCTCTCCACCGTCGTCTCGATGCCCTGGGCGCGGAAGGCAAGGGAGTTGAGATCGAGCGAAAAGGCGTCTTCGCTTTGCAGCGTAGATTCCAAAGCTTGCTGTTGTTGCGGAGTCAAGTTGGGCAGCAGTGCGGGCACAAGTCCCGCGCCTACCGATTCAATGGAACGTCCGAACTCGTTGTGAAAATAGTTTGCGCGGAAGAAGATCCGCTCTCCCCAGAAAGATTGCTCACCGCCGCCTTCCCATGTGCGAGTTGTTGGCGCCTCAATTGGAGAGATTCCGTATTGCTGGATCGTCGCTTGGCCGCCGTTTTGTTTGAGGAACTCAAACAGGGAACCAAATTCCTCGGTGAGGGCGGGCTCGCGCACGCCTTGCGCGAAACTGAAGTTGAGCCTGGTGCCGCTAAAGACGCCGGATCGCGGGCGCAGTGCGTAGAAGCTGAGGCCGGCATTTGGCGAGAAGACCGTGCCGAACAATTGGTAGTGTTCGACACTTCCGCGAAGCGTATAGAAGAAGCGGTCCTTGAAGTCGCCATGCGCGCCGAATACATAATCGTAATCGGAGATATTCAGCGACTCGTCGATCAAGTAGGCCGGCTCGCGTTCGGCGACGCGCTCGTTCTCATAGTGGAAGCCCGCCAGTAGCTGCAGATGCGGCGTGAGACGGAGGTCCCCCTGGTAGAGGAACTGATCGCGATTTGAAATCAGGTCAAGGCGGTTGGAGTAAACGCTCCCGTTGGCGGCGCTGTAATTCAGCAGCGCGGGCCCAACTGCGCTGTAGCCATTGGCGCCCTTGATGTTCACCGGGTACCCATAGAAGTTGCCGCCGGTGAAAGAATCGGGAGCGCCGTCGCAACTGCCGGCGGGAATGCAGATGCCGGCCGGATACCATTGCTGTGATTGCTCCCGTTTGCGTGTCAGCCCGAACTGGAAGCGATTATGGAAGCTTTCCGTAGTCTGGTTTTCAACGTCGCCGTCGCCATAAAGGTTCTGATCGCCTTCCTTGCGGTCATCGGCAAGGTAATAAAAGTCCCACTGGTTCGGGACTCCGGTAGCATCGACGCCGTAGTGCAGCGAGGCGCGAAGCTGAGTTGCGCCGTTGAGCGCCCAGCCGACGTTGGCCGCCGAAGTTGCCACATGATACTCGTCCATGGGAATGTTGTTGGCAGTTTGCAGCCAACTGAAGGCGCCCAGGTAGTCGAGTTTGTTGTGAGCGCCGGCAAGTTCAAGCTCCTCGCGCGAAGTATCGAGATTGCCCGCATCGCCCTGGAAAAGAAAAGAAGGGAAGCTGGTAGTGCCGTGCGGCGTCGTGAGGCTGACCACGCCGCTGGCCGCATCGGCGCCATAGAGACTCGAATTTGGCCCCCGATAAACCTCCGCGCTTTCTAGAGCCGTCGTGGAGAGTGGGCCGAAGTCGAATCGGCCGCCCATATCGTCCACGCTGACGCCGTCGAGAAGGATCATCGAGGAGTCTGAATCGGCTCCCCGGACAAAAAGCGAAGTCTGCGCTCCAAGCTGGCCGTCCTGCGCTACAAATGTGCCTGGCATCAGGCGCAGGGCGCTCACCAGATCGTCACGCAATGCGATGTCGAGCGGACCAATCACGGTAGTGGCGGCGCTGGTTTGCGGCTGGGGAGTGGGCGTGCCGGTAGCGGTGACGACGATCGATTCGCGCACCCAGGCCGGCTCCAGCACGACGTTGCGCTCGATCGAATCAAATTGACCGGCATAGAAGTTGGGAGTTTGCAACTGTCGGAAAGATTTGGCTGTGACGACGAGAAAGAATCGGCCAGCGGAGCCGGTGGTGATTTGGAAACTGCCATCAGACACGGAAACCGCGGAGGCGACGACCTTGCCGTTCGAGATAAGCGAAACTGCGGCGCCGGTAACTTTGGCGCCGGTGGCGTCGGTGACGACGCCGCGGATGGAAGCGGCGGAACAGAGTGTCGCCCAGAGGGCAACGAATCCGGCGGCGAACAATCGAGGTAGAGCCTGGCAGGACCGAGACAAGGCGCGGCGGAAAGTTGAGCGCAGATGATTGGGAATCGGCATGAGAGCTCCTTCGTTCCCCTCGGAACGTGAAAGCGGTTAGGTGCGCCGAAAGCGGTTTCAGGGTTGCTTTATCGCGGAGCCTATGTTCTGAAGTCGACGCGACCACCCCGGGGCCCCCAACGACTGGTCTTCGTCGTTGGGGTGGGACTACCAGGGAGCGTCGACCTTGCAAGGACTCCAAGAGAGCGTTGATACCCTGAAACCGCCAGAGGACCGGTCTCCTGACTTGCGCTCGTTTCAGCCGCCTTCCCAATGCCGAACCGAATGGCTTCGGCTTCAGTGGCTTGATGCGGGTTCCGACGAAAGCGAAACACGCGGGCCGAAATCCTGTTTGGCTCCTGCACTTGTTATACGACGGCAGTAGAAACAGGTGCGCTCACAGTTGCGGGGCAGTGGCGGAGTTTCACCGCCTTCCCGAACATCCTGGCGATCGCGATGATGAGTGGTGCTGAAGCGCAGCGCCGCAGCAACGATGTCATGGAAACGACTTCCGTGACATCAACTTTTATAGCGGGTTCGACGCGGGGACGTCAAAGAGGAAAATCGAGCGGCGGGAAAAGGGATAAGGCAGGCCGAATCGAGTTGTAGCTTGACGTGGTGACCCCGGCCTGATTCGAACAGGCGACCTACAGTTTAGGAAACTGCTGCTCTATCCATCTGAGCTACGGGGCCACATGATTAATTTTACGCGGCTTGCATTCGAGGCGTCTTCCGGATTCTCGTCGCAGCAGTTTCCTAAACTGCGCCCTCTTGCCCTGTGACAAAAAGGCTCAGGCAATATCGGACTCAGGCCTTGGCATGCGTGGAGCTGCGCGGCGGATCTCGGAAGACGACGGTGTAGTATAAGCCTGTCCGTGTTGATGGGGTTAACGGAGGAGCCGCGCATGGCTGGGATCAATGGGCTTGCGATGCAAATCGGATTCCTCTCCTTTGCGCTCCTTCTAACCTCTGGCTCGTCTATGGCGCAACAACCCACAGAGTCCGCCCTGACCAGCGTCCCGCCGCCAACACGCGCGGACTATCTCAAGCTGGCCGCCGAAGTCCAGAGTGCGCTATACACCGATGTGATTGACGTTTGGTACCCCCGGTCCGTGGACCATGAACATGGCGGCTTCCACACCCACTTCACCCGCGACTGGCAATGGGCGCCCAGCGATGGCAAGGCCTCCGTCATGCAAGGACGGATGACGTGGGTTGCATCCCAGGTCGTGTTGCGCGACCCGAAGCTGAAAGCGGAGTTTCTACCCATCGTCGAGGACGGGGTCTCGTATCTCGAAAACGTCATGTGGGACAAGCAGGACGGCGGTTTCTACTGGCTGCTCGATGACGACGGCCATGTTACACCGGAATTCAAGGACGGCAAACATCTTTACGGAATCTCATTCTGCATTTATGGATTAGCCGCGGCCTACCAGGCTACAGGCGATCCCAAAGCGCTCGAACTCGCGAAGAAAGCTTTTCTGTGGACCGACCAGCACGCGCATGACTCCGAGCATGGCGGCTACTATGAATTGCTGGCTCGCGATGGAACCCCAATCCGGCCGGATGTTCTCAGCGGAACCGTCGCCACGGGGCCCATCGGTCCCGTCGGCTACAAGTCGATGAACACCCACATTCATTTGCTCGAGGCCTTCACAGAGCTTTACCGCGTCTGGCCTGACCCGGCGCTGCGCGCGCGCCTTGAAGAAATGCTGGTCATCGTGCGCGACAAAATCTGCGTCGAGCCCGGCGCCATGAATCTCTTTTTCACCAATGCCTGGCAACCCATTCCTGACCTTGATTCCTTCGGCCATGATGTTGAGACCGCCTATTTGATGCTGGAAACGGACGAAGTCCTCCATCACCAGGCGAGCGAGAAAACGGAACGAATGGCAAAAATGCTGGTCGATCACGCTCTTGCCTACGGTTGGGACCGAAGCAATGGCGGCTTTTTCCAGGACGGCACGGCCGCGGGCAAGCCGGAAAGCCAGATCAAGGAATGGTGGGTCCAGGTAGAAGGGCTGAATGCGCTGCTCATGATGCACGAGCGGTACGGAGCGCAGCAGCCGATTTACTTCAGTAGGTTCGTCGAGCAGTGGAACTTCATCAAGAACCACACAATCGATAGCCAATACCACGGCCTGTATAACCTGACCGAGGCGGACGGCACGCCGATCACACAGGACAAGGGCTCTATTTGGAAGGGCGGATACCACGACGGCCGGGCATTTTGGAATGTGAGTGCTCGCCTGCGCAAACTCGCGGGAGAGCAATAGGCTTTCCTCTCGCTCAGTCGCAGAATGTCTCAAACGGGCGCGGTCAGATTGCGGTTCTCCAGGCCCCGAAATCGGAACTGTCTATTTAACGCTGTCGCTTGGCGGCGCGTAGCCGAGCGCATCGGCCTCTTTTTGCACTTCGTCCAGGAATTCTGACACCCGCATCCCGTTGTATTCCTTGAAGAGCGGGTCAATGGTTAGCGGAACCAAGATGGGGAGGTCGCTCGTATCCAGGAACTCCGTACACAGCTTTGGGTCGTCCGGATATTTATTGGCGCTAAAGTCGTTTTGGCAGTGACTTTCTTTGATGAGCGGCGAAAAGATCGGGAACTGAACGGGGTATATGCCCTGCATCCCGCTTCCTCCTGTCATCCTGAGGCCCGGAGTGAGCTGGGTTTCGCTGCCCTGCGCGTGGCGCAAAAATAAAACGTATGTGTAGTAGGCCCCGGACC
>JBEKWT010000119.1:0-8247 GCA_049512795.1 Occallatibacter sp. | reverse complement strand
TTTGGCGACTTCGTGGTCTGGCGGCGCGACGATGTTCCCAGCTATCAGTTCGCCTGCGTGGCCGATGACGCAGCGATGGGGATCACAGAGGTCGTGCGCGGCGCAGACCTGCTCAAGTCGACTGCGCGGCAAATCCTGCTCTACCGCGCTCTCGGTTTCAACCCGCCTGCCTGGTACCATTGCCGCCTGGTGGTTGACCACAACGGCCGGCGGCTGGCCAAGCGCCACGATGCTCTTAGCCTGCGAGCCCTGCGCCAGCGCGGGCTGACTCCCATGAACATCCTCGCGGCCGAGCTTCCAGTCGAGGCATAGAAAGTCGCATCGGAAGCCCGCCCGGATGCTCGCGGCCCGGGTCCGGACGCGTCGCGTTCGTTATGCGTCCTGTAGCTTCGATGCTTTACCATCGTTGACGTGTGAAGGGTTCCCCGCAACGTGTTGACTGGGCGCCCATCGCACTATTGTTTGCCATGCAAGAAGATCTGCAGCTCCGATTGAACCCACTGCGCAGCGCGCCCAACCTGCTCACGCTGATGCGCATCTGTTTGGCGCCGTTCCTGGTGGCCGCAATCCTCGAGGGCCACTTCCTGCTGAGCTTCATTCTCTTTGTGGCAGCGGGACTGACCGATGCGCTCGACGGCTTGCTGGCGCGATTGCTCAAGCAGCGTTCGATGCTCGGGCAGTATCTTGACCCAGTGGCAGACAAACTGCTGCTCAGCACGCTGTTTCTGGTGCTCTTTTACAAGGGATTGATACCGGGTACCGTGACGGTCCTGGTGTTCGGAAGAGACGTGGGGATCCTGCTGGTGGCAGCCATCCTTTATGCGGCCGTAGGGCGGCGCGAGTTCCACCCCAGCATCTTCGGCAAGGCCAACACGCTAGCCCAGATAAGCGCCGTCGCGGCCGTCTTGCTGCACCAGGTCACGCCGTCCTGGTATTGGGTCGCAGTCACCCGTAGTGTGGCGTTGGCCGCCACCATCGGGCTGACTGTGGCGTCGGGCCTGCATTATGCTTGGCTGGTATCGCGCCGTACGGGCGCCCCTGCAGTCAACGGCGCCGCCGCCAAATAGATCGACTGCTCCTGGCCTGCGGGCGCGCGAGAAACCCCGCCGCCTGCGCGATAGGGCGTCGCAGCCTCTAGGAATCGTCCGGTTGATCTTCGGTTCCGGCTGTGTCTTCAATCTCCATATCGCGAAACTCTTCGGAATCGAAGACCTCGCCACACTCCAGGCACTCGACATACTCTGTGTCGTCGTGCCGGGAAACGATCCGGACCTTTGGGTGTCTGCAGGCGGTTGCCATCGTTCTTCTAGCCTGTTGCTTCCTCGACCACTCCAAAGCTGGAATTCCCGCCCCGGTTGGGGGGACGGCCGCCGCTCCCTTGTGGCTGCTTCCATTTGGGAGTGCTGGCTTTCGGGTATGGTTGCTCGGGAATGGCTATAGGTGCTCTTTCCGCCAGATTGTAGCCGTCTTTTGCTCGATTGCAAACCGATTTTTTGATAAATCCGGAGGCCTGACGCCCGGAACTAACCGTATTTTGAGCCGGCGAGCCTCGACTTGAAGGCGAATTCAAGCGGACGTATACTGAATACGGACCTAACCAGTCGCATATTTCATGCTAAAGCTCACCAAAAAAGCGGATTACGGGCTCATGGCGCTCAAGTACCTCGCCGAGCACCCGGAGACGCCTGCCCTGAGCGCCAAGGATGTCGCCGACGCCTACGGCATCCCCGCCCAGCTTCTGGCCAAGATTCTGCAGCGGCTCACGAAGGTTGGGCTTTTGCGCTCTCATGCCGGAATGAATGGTGGGTACGCGCTGTCGCGCGATGCGAGGCAAATTTCCGCCTTCGAGGTGATCCACGCCATCGATGGGCCGTTGTTCATCACCTCCTGTTTCAAGGGCGTAAAGGCCTGCGATTTAACCCCGAGTTGCACCATCAAGGAACCCCTAGCTCGCGTCAACGAGACCATCGCTGGAGTTCTGAAAAGCATCAGTATCCAGGACCTTGCTGAGCAAGAGCACGCGGCTGCGAAGGCGCAGGAACCGCAGAGGCTGGTTTCGCTGACGCTGTAGATCGTCCGGGCAACGTGCGGCAGAAGCGAACGCAGCGTCAAGAAAAATGGCAGCTGGCCCATGAAGAGTAGAGTCGGAATCCATTCCAGCCGAATCAAACGGCCAGCAAGCTAAGTTTTTTGAGCGAAACCAGGATTATGGCGAACATCGTAACAATCGGATCGACTCCCTCGCCGGAAGCTGCAGCGCAGCCTGCAGTTGCTCCCGCTCCCGCAGTTGACTTGAACGTAACCGCCAGTGCGGTGGCGCGCATCCGTGTGATTCTCGCCAAGGAGGGCATCTCGCCGGAAGAGGGCGGGCTTCGCCTGGGCGTCAAAGGCGGCGGCTGCTCGGGGCTGTCTTATTCCGTGGGTTTCGACGCGCACCCTCGCGAGCGCGACCGCATTTTCACTTTTGACGACGTCCGCGTGTTCATCGATCCCAAGAGCTTTGTCTATCTGCAGGGCATGACGCTCGACTACGAAGAAACGCTGATCCGCCAGGGATTCAACTTCATCAATCCCAACTCCGCGCGCTCGTGCGGATGCGGAACGTCGTTCTCTGTGTAGGGGCGCTCGTTCGGACTGCACGCTTCGGCGCGGCTCATTTTTCAGCAATCAACCAGGACGTTGGCTCGTAAAGTGTTTCCTGATCTCTGGTCTCTGACCCCTGATCTCTTTCTATTTCAGCGCCTTCTCAATCCCCGCTTCCGCCAGCGGCGTCATAATCGCGTACCCGGCGGGCAGCGGGTGTACGCCGTCCTTGCTGAGTGTGGCTGGCAGTCCTCCGCGTTCGTCGCTCATCGCCGAGTAGTAGTCCACGTACACATAGCCTTTCTCTGCGGCTTGCTTTTTCATCCACGCGTTCACTTCCAAAACCTTGGGTGCGGGCGTCAGTCCCGGCGCCCACGGAAAATCGAACGCCGGAAGCACCGAGCACAACACGACGCGAATCCCGTTCGCCGTGGCCAGTTCGGCCATGGAAGCTATGTTTCCTTCCGTTTGCTCAAGCGTCATCGGCCCGGTGTTCCCAGCAATGTCGTTGATCCCCGCCAGAATCACAACAACCTTGGGCTTCAGATCGATCACGTCCTGCCGGAACCGCACCACCATCTGCGGAGTGGTCTGCCCGCCGATCCCGCGGTTGATATAGGGCTTGCTCGGAAACGATTCATCCAGCTTCCATCCCTGTGTGATCGAGTCGCCCATGAAGACCACTCGGTTCTCGCCCGGCTGCGGCGCAGTCAGCATTGCGTTAGCCTCCTTGAAGCGCTCAAGCCCGCCAAAGTCCGTCAGCAATTGCTTGTCGTGGTCCATCCAATACGGATTGTTTGGATGCCCAGACGGGGAGGTCTGGGCCGCCGGTGCTGGTTGCGGTGCAGGTACCACCGGGGCCTGGGAAGGGGTTACGGGCGTTTGTGCCATCAGCGCAGCGCCCGCAAGCATCACCGCGAGGACCGCTGCGAACAAAGTAGTTTTACAAAGCTTCCATCGATTCACGAGAGTGCTCCAATCGGTTAAGAATCCGCTTCCGATTGTAGGCAATCGCACCTCAAGCAGGCCATGAGCGCGCCAATGAAAAATCTGCGCCCGCACCGCGCTAAAATCCAAACATGCCCGTGACAGCCGTCCCTTCTGCCGTTCTGACAAAATTCGAGCCCGTCATCGGCCTCGAAGTGCACGTGCAGTTGCTCACTGCCACCAAGGCGTTCTGCGGTTGCGCCAATCATTTCGGATCGGCCCCGAATACCAACATCTGCCCCGTTTGCCTCGGGCTTCCGGGCGCGCTGCCTGTCCTCAATGCCAAGGCCGTCGAATTCGCCACGCTGGCTGCGCTGGCGATTAATTGCCAGGTGCGAGAACAATCCATCTTCGCCCGCAAGAATTATTTCTATCCCGACCTGCCCAAGGGCTACCAGATTTCTCAGTACGACAAGCCTCTGGCCGAGCACGGCTGGATCGATGTTCCCGCTGCGGGAGGTTTGACGAAGCGCATCGGCATTACCCGCCTCCACATGGAGGAGGACGCGGGCAAGAGCCTGCACGAAGGGTTCGCCGACTCCGCCACGCGCACTTATCTCGACCTGAACCGCTGCGGCACGCCGCTCATCGAGATCGTCAGCGAGCCGGACATTCGCACTCCCGATGAGGCCTTCGATTACCTCACCCGGCTCAAGGAGATTCTGCTTTACACCGGCGTCTCCGATTGCAACATGGAGGAGGGCTCGCTGCGTTGTGACGCTAACGTCAGCGTCCGTCCCAGGGGCCAGGAAAAATTTGGCACAAAAGCCGAGGTAAAGAACGTCAACAGCTTCAAGTTCATTCGCGCGGCGCTGGAGTACGAGATCGAGCGCCAGGTCGAGTTAATTGAGTCGGGCGGGCAGGTGATACAGGAAACCCGGCTATGGAATGCCCATGAGGGGCGCACCTACTCCATGCGATCCAAGGAGCAGGCGCACGACTACCGCTACTTTCCCGAGCCGGATCTGCCGCCTCTGATCATTTCGCACGAATTCCTTGAACGAAGAACAGCGGAGCTGCCGGAATTGCCGGAGGCGCGGCGCAAGCGCATGATCGCCGAATATGACCTGACCGTGCAGGACGCGCACACGCTCACCGCTTCGCGCGAGTTTGCCGATCGCTTCGAAGCCGCGGCAAAGACCGCGCGCAATCCCCGGCGCGTGGCCAACGTGCTCCTCAGTGAGGTGAGTGGGCGCCTGAAAGCATTGGGCCTCGAGCTAGATCAATCTCCGGTAACCATGGCCGGCATTGTGCTGGCCGCCGATCTGCTCGATGAGGCGAAGATCAGCTCGAAGCAAATGAAGCAGCTCTTCGATGTGAGTTTTGAAACCGGTGAAGACTTCGGCTCTGTCTATGAGCGCGAAAAGCCACAGCAGATTACCGACTCCGCGGCTCTTGAAAAGCTGATTGACGAGGTGATCGCCGCCAATCCCAAACAAGTGGAGCAGTATCGCGGCGGCAAGAAAACGATGGCCGGATTCTTTGTGGGCCAGGTGATGCGCGCGTCGAAGGGCCAGGCTAACCCGGCATTGCTCAATGAACTGGTGACGAAGAGGCTGGACGGCTGAAACTCGAGCTGCGGGCTGGATTCCGATCCGCTCTTCGCCCATCCGCAGATCCCGCGTGAAACGCGGGCCGCGGCGGCCTATTTCAACTTCAGATCCGAGATGAAGTCCTTGCGCGCGTCCCACGAGCTTACCGTCTTTACCGCGCTCTTTTTGCCGTCCTTCTCCGCCCACAAGTCGAAGTCGATGCTCATATCGACCTGGGCGAAGTGGAAGTGGCCGTCGGCCTGGGAATCAAAACTGCGAATGGTTTTGCTCTTGTCGTCTTTCAGGAAGACGGTGGCGCCTGGAACGGGCTCGGAACTCGCGTTCAACACAGTGCCCGACACGGTGCGCATGCCGATATTCTGGGCCCACGCTGCAGAAGAAATAAACGGATTGTGCGGCCCGGCGGGAAGAGCTCCGAATGCAAGAAGACCTAATATAGTCGCCGCCAGCAAGCGGGCTCGGCTCATTCCTATTCCTCCTCGTCCTCTGTCAGGAGATCCTCTTCCTCTTCGATGCCCTCTTCGATGCGCGCCAACTCCAGTGGCTCGACGCCAACCACTTCGTACTCCATTCCACACTCTTCGCAGGCTATCACGTCGCCCTCTTCCACTTCGTCGACGTCAATGTTGAGGGCGGTGTCGCATTCAGGGCAGCTGGGCATGGCAGCCTCCTCACTTTCCAAGCCGAATCGTATCGCAGATTGAGACCGTCTTCGTTCGGCAGCCATCGCTAGTTTTAGTGAGAACCCGGCCTCAGGTCAAGAGCCAAAAGGGGGTACTTGAAGCCGGCGCTTTCCTCTCCGGGAAAGATGCTTCATATCCTTCAGACGATGTACTCTTCAGGCGGATTTCCAGCCGTGCCCCATTCGTGGTGCAGCCTGCTTCGCCGGTCATTTGCACTCCGCAGCCGCTCTTGTGCGTCTTATGCTCGGGCGCCATGACACCGGCGCGCTTGAGCGTTTACCCTGTTGACTACGATGCCGAGATTTGGCTCCAGTCCGTTCGCCTTCCCTGATTTCAAGGGCGCCACGCGCAGGCTGATTCTCATCAACCTGGCTGCATACTTTGTGCTGTTGCTGGCCACCCTGGCGTCTTCCTCAGCGCGTGCGATCGCCAGTTCGCTCGTCTTCGATCCCTCCTCGTTCATGCACGGCGCCCTCTGGCAGCCCCTCACCTACAGCTTTGTGCATGTCGGAATCCTTGGCACGCTTTTCGAGCTGCTCTCCCTGTGGTTTCTCGCCGGGTTCCTAGAGGCGTTTCACGATGCCAACTGGGTTACGAGCCTCTACGCGGTTTCCGTTCTGGGAACAGCCGCGGCCGCGCTGGTGCTCTATCTGGTCGCGAACACGCTTGCTCCCTCCCTGCTCGTCAATGTCAACCCGCTCTTCGGATGTTTTGGCGGAATCTTCGGATTGCTGGCGGCTATTGGGCTCCTTTATGGCGACACGCAGTTTCTTCTGTTCTTTGTCATTGGAATCAAGGCGCGCTACCTGGTGATCATTTACGCGCTCGTTGCCGTCGCCATGCTCTTTGGCCAGGAACGGATGTATGCCTTCGCGCAACTGGGCGGAGCCGTCGCCGGTCTCGCATTCGTGCGCATGGCGCCGCGGCGCGGATTTTCCTTCATGCTCAGCGAAAGCTGGTTCGGCCTGCGCAACCGCTATTACCGCTGGAAGCGTCGCCGCGCGGCCCGCAAGTTCGAGGTCTACATGCGCTCGCAGGGCCGCACCGTGAAGTTTGACGGTCAGGGCAACCGGATCGATGAGGACGCGGACGACAAGAAACGCTGGAACTGAGGCAGGTTAACGATGGATGGCCGCCGCCTCCAGACCATTCGCGAAGACTACAACCGCATAGCGGACGAGTATGCGGACCATATCTGCAAAGAACTGGATCACAAACCCTTCGACCGCGCGCTGTTGCTGCGTTTTGCGGTGGCGGCCGGCCGCCGCGGCGCTATTTGCGACATGGGTTGCGGGCCGGGCCATGTTTCGCGCTTTTTGCGCGATGCCGGCGCCGATGTGTTCGGGCTCGACCTTTCGCCGCGAATGGTGGAAAAGGCGCGGCGCCTTAACCCCGGACTCCAGTTTCGCGAGGGGAACATGCTTTCCTTGGATCTGCCCGACGGCGGGTTGGCTGGCGTCGTGGCGTTCTACGCCATCGTAAACATCCCGCGAGAATCATTGCCAACCGTCTTCGAAGAGATGCACAGAGTTCTTAAGCCAGGAGGCTTGCTCCTGCTCGCGTTTCACGTGGGCGAAGAGATCGAATGCCCAGGGGAACTGTGGGGCCAGCCGGTCTCGCTGGAATTCTTCTTTCATCAGTCGGCCGCCATCCGGCAGCTTCTCACAGAGGCCGGATTCTCAATCGAAGAGGTTGCTGAGCGCGGGCCATACGCGCCCGAAGTGGAATACCAGAGCAACAGAGCATACATCTTCGCGTGCAAACCAGAAACTCAGGCTCGCTGAATTCGCGGCCTCTGCCGGCGCTGCAGGAAAGTCAGCCGGCGTCCGCTACAATTCTCACTGGAATGACCAACAAGATTGCGTTTCTCTTTCCCGGGCAGGGTTCGCAGGCCGTTGGCATGGGCCGCGAGCTCGCCGAACGATTTCCCATTGCAGCCGAAACATTCGCCGAGGCCGATGCGGCGCTCGGCTTCCCGCTTTCTCGCCTGTGCTTCGGGGGGCCTGAAGAGGATCTGCGCCTGACCGAGAACACGCAGCCCGCCATCATGACGGTCAGTGTTGCCGCGGCGCGCGTCCTCGCCGAGCACGGTGTCGCGCCGGCGCTCGCGGCGGGTCATTCGCTGGGCGAGTGGTCGGCGCACGTCATCGCCGGCACTCTCTCCTTTGCCGATGCGGTGCGCGCCGTCAAGGCTCGCGGCCATGCCATGCAGCAGGCGGTTCCGGCAGGGCAGGGAGCCATGGCCGCCGTTCTTGCGCTCGATGCTGCACAGGTGGCCGAGGCTTGCGCTGAGGCTGCGCGCGAAACCGGCCTGACCGTTCAAGCTGCGAATCTCAACTCGCCGGCTCAGACGGTCATCTCCGGTGCTGCCGCCGCAGTCGAGAAGGCTGCCGCACTTTGCAAGGCCAAAGGCGCTCGCCGCGCCGTCATGCTTCCCGTCA
>JBEKWT010000118.1:0-8589 GCA_049512795.1 Occallatibacter sp. | reverse complement strand
AGAATACGACTGGGGCCCCCCGCGCGGAGTGGAAGTTTGGTAAGCCCCTACGTTCCGGATGCGGGTGACCTGGTCTGGCTGGATTTCGATCCGCAAACCGGACGAGAACAGGCCGGGCTAAGACCAGCCGTTATTCTCTCCTCCAAGTACTTCAACCTGAGAACGTCAGTTGCGTTTGCCTGTCCCATCTCGAGCAAGGTGAAGGGTTACCAATTCCAGGTGGTTTTGCCGCCAGGCCTGCCCGTGCACGGAGTGGTGCTTTGCGAGCACATGCGAAGTCTCGATTGGCGAGTACGCAAAACGTCTTATCTGGGCCGTATGCCGCGCCGGACATTTAGAATGAAAGCTGCATTAATTTGCCTTGCGTTCGCCCCGGCGAGCGGGAAAGTTCTCTTACCCCATTTATGCACCGTTGGTCGAAGCTCTTTATTCCCACACTGCGCGAGGCTCCGGCAGATGCCGAAGTGGCCAGCCACAAGTTTCTTCTCCGCGCGGGCTACATTCGCCAGCTCGGCGCGGGAATCTATAACTATCTCTTCCTCGGCCAACGGTCGCTGAACAAGATCATCGCCATTGTGCGCGGTGAAATGGACCAAATTGCGCAGGAGTTCTACTTGCCAGGGATTCTGCCCCGCGAGCCGTGGGAGGAGAGCGGCCGGTGGGCGACGATGGGCGAAAGCATGTTCCGGCTGAAGGACCGCAAAGGCGCGGACCTGTGCCTGGGCATGACTCACGAAGAGATCATGACCATGATCGCGCGCGGCGAGTTGCGCAGCTACAAGCAGTTGCCGCAGATCTGGTACCAGATTCAAACCAAGTTCCGCGACGAGCCGCGGCCCAAGGCGGGCCTGCTGCGCGTGCGCCAGTTCATCATGAAGGACAGCTACTCCTTCGACATCGACAAGGCGGGCCTGGACCGCAGCTTCGATCTGCACGACCGCGTCTATCGCGCCATCTTCACGCGCTGTGGGCTCAAATTCGTCGCCGTCGAGGCCGATTCCGGTGCGATGGGCGGCTCGCAGTCGCAGGAGTTCATGGTTTACACCGACGCCGGTGAGGACCTGATCGCAAGCTGCCCCGTTTGCGGGTACGCGGCGAATCTTGAGAAGGCGACGTCGCGGCTCGGTCCGGTGATGGAGATGGCTCCGACAGGAGGCGGGTCGCCGGAGCTCGTTCACACACCGGGCTGCGGCGCGATCGCCGATGTGGCCGCGTTCTTCAAAATCTCACCGGCTTCGGACATCAAGTGTGTTGCTTACATGGCGTCCATCGCCGGTGAATGGAAGCCGGCAGTCGTGTTTCTGAGAGGCGATCATCAAGTCAACGAGGCGAAACTGGCGGGAGTCCTTTTCGCCTCAGAACTGAGGCCGATGCAGACGGATGAGATCGACGAAGTCTTCCATGCGCCGGCAGGATTCCTCGGGCCCATTGGCCTTGATCCGGCGAGCAAGGAAGGCTATAAAGACGCGTTCACTGTTGATGTCCTCGAATCCGCGCGCGGCGAGGCCTCGAGAAAGCATCGCCTCGAATTCCTTCATTCCAGCGTTGGAGCGCACAAGCCTTTGGTCGTTCTCGATCACGCGCTCGAAGGCCGCAGGAACATGGTCTGCGGCGCCAACAAGCTCGACTACCACTTGCGCAACGTGACGCCGGGCCGCGATTTTAGATGGACCATCGCCGCCGACATCCGCAGCGTGAACGAGGGTGAGGTCTGCCCGCAGGATGGCTGCACTGGCAAACTCGTTGTGGGCAAGGCTGTCGAGGTGGGCCACATCTTCAAGCTCGGCTACAAGTACTCCGATTCGATGGGCGCGCGCGTTCTCGACGAGAACGGAAAAGAGGTAACGCCTATCATGGGCAGCTACGGAATCGGCATAGAGCGCATTCTCACGGCGTCCATCGAGCAATCGAACGACGCCAACGGCTTCTGTCTGCCGGCCTCCATCGCGCCGTTCGCTGTTGTCGTGACCGTTACAAACGTGGCCGACTTCTTGCTGCGCGCCACTGGAGAAAAACTCGCTGTCGAACTGGAAGTGGCGGGCCTCGATGTGCTGCTGGATGACCGCGATGAGCGCGCCGGCGTCAAATTCAAGGACGCGGATCTGGTCGGCATTCCCTACCGCATCAACGTGGGCAAGAAGGCTGCCTCAGGCCAGGTGGAACTGGTGACGCGCTCGACGAGCACCAGCGTGGATGTCGCCTTGAGCGATGTGGTGGCGCTGGTAAGGAAGCGCGTTGAAGAAGAGCGGCTGTTGGAAGCAAGCATCTAGCTGGCCGGGTTCTTCCTGCGGCGGATTGCGCGGTTTTTCAAACCGGCTTCTTCAGCACGAGCAAGCTGAAGGCTGAGGGCTGAAAGCTGGAAGCTGTTTCAAGGAGCGGCAATGGCAATTCGAGTCCGAATCCCGAGGCCCGCATCGGGGCATCATCTCCGGTCGCGGATTCTGCTGGTTCTGCTCGCGATCGTTGCCGCCGCCGCGGTGACGGGCGTTTCAATTTTCGGCTATTTCTACCATAAGTATGTAGGCATTGTTGACGAGCGGCTGAAACAGCCGATCTTTGCCAACACCGCGCAGATCTATGCCGCGCCGCGCGAGGTGCGCCCGGGACAAAAGCTCTCTATCCGCTGGATCGCCAACGAGCTGCACGACGCCGGCTACACCGGCGACGGCGCCACGCAGCCATCCCAGCTGGGAAGCTACAGCGAAGGCGTCCAGCAAATTACGGTCGAGCCCGGCCCGCAGTCCTATCACGCGCCGGATAACGCCACGATCCACGTGAGCGGCGGCGTGGTGGACGCGATCACCGACGCGCACGGCCAGCCGCTTTCGAGCTACGAGCTAGAACCGTTGCTGATTACCGGCCTGAGCGAGGGCGCCCAGCGCACCAAGCGCCGCGTGCTCACCTACGATGAGATTCCGCCGAATCTTGTTCACGCCGTGATCGCCATTGAGGACCGCCGTTTCTTTGAGCACGGCGGCATCGACTACTGGCGCATCCTGGGCGCGATGCGCAACGACATCTTCCACCTTCATCGCTACGAGGAGGGCGCGTCCACGCTGACGCAGCAGCTTGCGCGCGGATTCTTTCTCACCCCCGAGCGCACTTATTCGCGCAAGGCGCGCGAGGCCATCATCAGCATCATCCTCGAGCATCGCTTCGATAAGCAGCAAATCTTCGCCATGTACGCGAACGAAATCCCCCTCGGGCAAATCGGCAGTTTTTCCGTCGACGGCTTCGGCGAAGCATCGCAGGATTACTTTGGCAAGGATGTGAACCAGCTTGACCTGGCGGAGTGCGCCATGCTTGCCGGGCTCATCCAGAGCCCCAGCCGCCTGAATCCCTTTCACCATCCCGATCGCGCCATCGAGCGCCGCAATCTTGTGCTCGACTCGATGGTGGAGACTGGCGCCATTACCAAGGATGAAGCCGAAACGGCCAAGGCCGAACCGCTGCATTTGGCTAAAGCCAGTGTGGACGAAAGCGAAGCGCCGTATTTTGTCGACCTGGTGCACGATCAGCTCACGCAAAGGCTCGGCGATCGCGACTTCAACCGCGAAGGGTTGCGCATCTACACCTCGCTCGATCCCGATCTGCAGCGCCTGGCGTCGCAGGCGGTCGATTCCACAATCCATGTCGTCGACGCGCAGATTGACGCCGTTCACGCGCGCGACAAGAAGCTGGGCAAGCCATACATCTATCCGCAGGTGGCGCTGATCGCTCTTGATCCTCATACCGGCCAGGTGCTGGCGCTGGTGGGCGGGCGCAGCTACGGCTCGTCGCAGGTGAACCACGCGGTGGCGCATCGGCCCACGGGATCGATTTTCAAGCCTTTTGTCTATGCGGCTGCGTTCCAAACCGCGGTTGAGGGCACGATGCTGCCCGGCCAAACCAAGCTGTTTTCGCCAGTGACCATACTCGACGACGCGCAGCAAACCTATGGCGCGGGCACCGACTACGAGTACACTCCGCACAACTTCGAAAGCGAGTTTTACGGCCAAATGACCGCGCGCCTGGCTCTGATGCGATCGGACAACAACGCAACCATCGGCCTGGCCAGCATGGTGGGCTTCGATCGAGTGGCCGCCCTCGCTCGCGATGCCGGGATCAAAAGCGCGCAGGGCACTCCTTCAATGGCCATTGGCTCTTACGACGCCACGCCACTCGACATGGCCGGCGCGTATACGACTTTTTCCAACGGCGGCGTGCATATCGATCCGTGGATGCTGGCTAGCGTGCGCTCGCCCACCGGCGACATCATCGAAGACTACACGCCGACCACGCGGCAGGTGCTCGATCCACGCGCCGCCTTCCTCACCACATCCATGATGGAAGCTGTTCTAGGAGGCAACGGCAGCGATCCCTGCACGGTTGGAGGACTGGATTACTGCGGAACCGGCGCCGGCGTCCGGAACATGGGATTCACCGCTCCGGCTGCGGGCAAAACCGGAACCAGCCACGATGCATGGTTTGCCGGCTTTACTTCGAACCTGCTGTGCATTGTGTGGGTGGGCAACGACGATTACACCGAGCTTGACCCCGAAAACCGCGGTCGCATCCAGGGCGCGCATGTCGCCGCTCCCATCTGGGCCGATTTCATGAAGCAGGCAGTTCTGCTGCCACAGTATTCTGACACCAATGAATTCAAGCCGCCGGATGGCGTGCAGATTGTTTCCATCGACAAGACCACGAGCCTGCTGGCCGACGAAACATGCCCCGACGATTACAACGCGGCATTCCTCGACGGTACCGCGCCCACCGAAACCTGCGACCACAAAGGCCCGAACGGCGAGGACCATCGCAACATCTTTCAGAAGATCTTCGGAGTCGGCAAGCCGCCGAATTGATTCGAGCTGGAGCTTAGCCGTCTACATCCGATCCGTCCGGCATCGGCTGGCAGCGCGGGCACCAGAAGGTGACGCGCGCGTCCGCGCCCTGAATGCGGCGGCGAATCAATTCGCCGCAGCGGCGGCATGGCTCGCCCGCGCGGCCATAAACCCACAGGCTCGCGCCGGGATCGGATGCGTGCGTGGTGCGCCGCTGCTGGCCGTGATAGGTGACGATCAGGTCGCCGGAATCCTCGAGCACGTTGGCCTTCAGGAGCTTTTGCGCGGACGCGATGGTTGCCGCGGCTTCTTCGCGCGTCAGCGTTCCAACGGCGCGAAATGGATGAAGGCCCTGGACGAAGCAGATCTCCGATTTGAAGACGTTGCCGATGCCGGCCAGCACCGTCTGATCGAGCAGCGCGTCGGCGAGCGCTTCGTGCGGGCGTGCCATCAGGCGTCCGAGCGCGGCTTCAGCGTCGAACTCCTCGCTGAGCAGGTCGTTGGCGGGCTGGGCGACATGTATGTCGCGGGCGAGCGATTGCTCCGTGAGCATCCGCGCCACGGGCACGCGAAAGCCGACCGCCTGGTACTCGCTGTTCTCAATCACGATGCGCATATGAAATCGCGGCGCTTGCCAGCGCTCGCCCTGACGATAGATGTGCCAGCGGCCATTCATCAGCAGGTGCGAGGTGAGGATTCCGCCACCGGAAAAATGAATGAGCAGCCACTTGCCGCGCGCCTCGACTTGATCGACCGTCTGCCCGACCAGCGGCGTGTTGTCGTTGAATCGCGTGAGGAGCGGGAATGTTGACCGGAAGCCGGTGACCGGTTTGCCCGTGAGCGCGCGGCCGATATTACGCGCTGTGCGAAAAATCGTGTCGCCTTCGGGCATTTCTTACTGAACCTCGGGCCTGTTCGGTTCGGCATGTGCAATGGCCAGCGGAATGCGGCGCAGATGCATGCCTAGCGGCCCGGGATGAAAGCCCGCATCCATCAGGAAGCGCGCCATCGAATGCGCAGCAACCGGCTGGCCGTTGATGGTGGTAATCAGCACGCCCTCGTGGCTACTCGCACGCATCCGTTGCTGTCCGAGCGTGCATAGAAAATGCGCGAGGCCCGCGGCGGCTTGCGATCGCTCCGGCTCCTCGGCAGGCAGAAAGACCAGCAGGTTGGGATTGCCGCGCCTGAGCCAGGCCACGAGCTGGCCGTTGCGCAGGATCACTTCAGCATAGACAGCCCGCGTGAGAATCCTCGGCGCGGACTCCGAATCTTCATCCATCACCGGAAGATCGGGCCAGTGCAGAACAGATCCATACGGATTGGCGGGATCGGTCGCAGCGAGTTGCACGAATTCGGGTTTCTCGGCTGGCGGTTCTGTGCGCAACTGGCGCAGCAGATCGACCGCTGCCGGTAGCGCAAACTGCGTCGCGCCCAATCCGCCTACAAAGTAGCCGCGGCGAATCCGCCCGCTCTCTTCGAGCGCTTTCAGCACGTCGTACACTGCGCTGAATCCGCCGGGCACGTTCTCCGCCGCGACAGACTCGCGCAGCAGAACGCCATAGCGGTTGAGCAGTTGCAGCGCCAGCGCGTGGCTGCGCTCTGTTGTTGTTCGCCGCAGGTCTTCGGTACTTTGCCCCACTGATCGGAGCGGCAATAATGCCCAGCGCCCCTGCGCCGTCGGGGGCGTTGTGCGCCTTGAGCGAAACACAGCGCCCGTTTGATAGCGGCGCTGCGTTCGAGCACTCTCAGGCCGAGCGATATACGCGCGAAGAGCGTGAAGCGAGTCATTCGTAATCAGCCCACGCCACACAAGGCTCCAGAGTGCTTCGATCGTCTCGCCGGGGTAGCCCGAGCCCGCAGCTTCATGCAGCGAATCGAAAAAGCTTGCGCCGCTCGACTCAAGAACCGCGAGCAGCTTTTCTTCGCGTTCGGTGAGCGGGCCGAGACCCGAATTGACGATCGGACGCTGCTGCGCCAGTAGCGGAAGCTTGTCGGCGAGGAACAGCGCGATGCGGCCGTCGCGCTCGCCAATCGGCTCGACGCCAGCCCACGCCACTTCGCCCGCGGCAATCAGCGTGTCGAGCCCGGCGGATGTGAAATCGGCAATGCGCGCAGGAAGAATTGAAGTCTCGAGCAGCGATGCGGGAAGCGGCGCGCCTTGCAGGCTCTCGATCGCGTCGAGCAGCGCGTCAAGATGCGCTGTCCCCGTCCGGCGCGGCGCGAGCACGCCCTGCCAATGCGTGAGGAAGCGCGCCAGCGTGTGCTGCTCCACTGGCTCGACTTCGCGACGCAGCTTGGCCAGCGATTTGCGACGAATCTGCCGCAGAATCTCCGCGTCGCACCACTCACGATGCAACCCGCCGGGACGAAAACCGCCTTCGAGCACGCGGCCCTCATGCGCAAGCTGCCGCAATGCATTTTCGACAGCCTCTGTGTCCAGCGCAAACCGGTCCGTAACCTCGCGCAGAGTGAACGGCCCGTGCGTGCGCGCATAGCGGCGCACAAGCTCAAGCACCGGATGAGCCACGGGCTCAAGCAACGCAGCCGCCAATCCTGGCGGCAGCGGAATTCCAAGACCATCGCGATAGCGCGCCGCGTCTTCGGCGGCAATCAAGCGCTTTTCGCCGGCAATGCGCAGCTCCAATAGACGGCGCGAGCGAATGAGCCGGTCGACTTGCGTCAAAAGATCAGCTGAATTCACGCGGCGGCCCAGTTCCTCGCGCGAAAGATCGCCGATGCGCAGGCACAAATCGTGGATTCCGTCGGCAGAACGCGCGCGATAGTTCTCGGCAAGGCACTGCGCCGCTTCTTCAACCTCGGCAATCGCGTCCGCGTCGAGCAGCTCGCGCAGATCGGCTTCGCCCAGCAATTCGCGCAACTGATCCTGATCGATTGTCAATGCTTGCGCGCGGCGCTCGGCCAGCGGCGCGTCGCCTTCATACACAAAGTTGGCCACGTAGCTGAAGAGCAGCGAAGCGGCAAACGGCGAAGGCTTGCGCGTCTCCACCACGTGCACGCGCAGCCTCCGTTGTTCTATCTCTCGCAGGATTTCAACGAGGGAAGGCATGTCAAAAACGTCGCGCAGGCACTCGCGATAAGCCTCCAGCAGCAACGGGAACTTGGGATAGCGCGAGGCCACACTGAGCAGATCGTAGGAGCGCTTGCGCAACTGCCACAGCGGCGAACGCTGGTCGGCACGGCGCCGCGGCAGCAGCAGCGCACGCCCAGCCGCTTCGCGAAAGCGCCCGGCAAACAGCGCCGTCGATCCCAACTGGCGCAACACAAGCTGCATGGCCTCGGCCGACTCGACAAGAATCCAATCGGAGTCGGGCGGCTCGTCGGTGTCGGGGAAGCGCAGCACGAATCCGTCGTCGCCCCACAGCGTTTCGACTTCAGGGCCGCCCGCGGCGCGGATGCGCGAAGCCACGGCCATCGCCCAGGGAATGTGAATGCGGCTGCCAAACGGCGTGAGCACGCAGACGCGCCAGTCGCCCAGCTCGTCGCGGCATCTTTCAACCACAATTGTCCGGTCATCGGGAACCTGGCCAGTCGCTTCAGCCTGGTCGGCGAGGAAACGCAGCAGGTTTTCCGCGGCGCCCGGATCGAGATCGTGCTCGTTGACGAGGCGCGTGAGCGCAGCGGGCTGCGGCAGTGCACGCAGTTCGCGGACCATGGCGCCGATCCGCCGGCCAAACTCGAGCGGGCGGCCGGGGCCGTCGCCCTTCCAGAACGGCATCTTGCCTGGTTCGCCGGGTGCGGGCGTCAC
>JBEKWT010000117.1:0-8281 GCA_049512795.1 Occallatibacter sp. | reverse complement strand
GGGCGTCCCCGGCGCTGCGGCTGGCTCGATATTCCGCTGCTGCGCTATTCCAACCAGGTCAACGGAGCGGAGTGGCTCGTGGTCACCAAACTCGACGTTCTCGATGAGCTCGAAGAGATTCCCATTTGCATCGGATACGAGATCAACGGTAATGTCACCGACGAAATTCCCGCGGATGTTCACGGGCTGGAGGCGATCAAGCCGCGTTACACCACGCTTAAAGGCTGGCGTCAGTCCACTGAGGGCATCACCGAGTTCGACACGCTGCCGAAAGCCGCCCAGGAGTACCTCGCCTTCCAGGAACGCGAGAGCGGGGCGAAGATAGGCATGGTCTCCACGGGCCCCGACCGCGGCCAGACCATCGTGCTGCCGGAGTTCGCCGCGGCGCTGGACGCCATCACATCCTAAGCCAGCGTCCCTCGTCCAATTTAAGGGTGGGCGAGGCGCCAAACCGGACGTGAATCGGCGGCCTATGCGCCTTTATGAGAATTCCATTTGACCGCCGCGACGTTTCCGGAATACCGTGTACGCGTATGGTGGGATCTGAAAACGCCTCCTTGCCCCCCGCTTACCGCCGCCATCCGCGCGCCGGATGGGCCATCTGCACTGCATTGGCGTTAGCCATTTGCACAATCCCATCCGTCGCGATGCCCATGGGGCAAAAGCACGAGAGCCGTCACGATATCGATCAGCTTGAGGATGAATGGCGCGACGCGATGCTAGCGGCAAACACCAAAGTCATGGATTCGTTGCTGGCCCCGGATTACATGGGCATCACGGCATCGGGCACTCTCCAATCCCGTGATGAAACCCTGCAAAGCCTGAGCTCCGGTCGGCTTCATTTCACTGTGCTCGACCTTTCCGACCGCAAGGTGCGTTTTTACGGAATCACGGCCGTGGTCACATCCCTGGCCAATATTCAGGCAACGACGCCCGACGGAAAGGTAATCGGCAGCTATCGCTACACGCACGTCTACGTGCGCGACGCCCAAGGAGACTGGAAGATCGTCAGCTTCGAGGCCAGCCGCGTCCGAGAGCCCGGACCCCATAAAAGAAACGAACTGCATTGAGACGATTCCTGCAACTTATCTCCAATAGAATCATCTATTAAGGGAGTAAATGCCCTTCGCGTTCCCGACAGAGTGCTGGCCGGTCGCAACTTCACCCAGCCGGCCTTGAAAACAACCAGCTCTCGGGGTACACTAAACTTAATATAGGACTAAACCAGTCCTATATTGCGGGATGGCGAAACGAGCACGCCCGCGCGGTCCTCGAGACCGGAATCCGTGCCCAACCCGTGCCAAGTCCTTTGGAGGACGAATGAGTTCAACTGTCGACACAATTCGCGGTCTCGCCGAGCAGGATTACAAGTGGGGCTTCATTACCGACATCGACGAGGACCGCGTCCCCAAGGGCCTCAGCGAAGACATCGTTCGCCTCATCTCGACGCGCAAGGGCGAGCCCGAGTTCATGCTGGAGTGGCGGCTGAACGCGCTGCGCCACTGGTTCCGCATGGCGAAGGAAGAAGGAGCGCCAACGTGGGCCAACCTGACCATCGCACCCATCGACTACCAGAACATCTCCTACTACTCGGCCCCGAAGAAAAAGCCGCAGCTCGAAAGCCTCGATCAGGTGGACCCCGAGATTCTACGCACCTATGAAAAGCTCGGCATTCCCCTCAACGAGCAAAAGCTGTTCTCGGGCGTGGCCGTTGACGCGGTCTTTGACTCGGTTTCCGTCGCCACCACCTTCAAGGGCAAGCTGGCTGAGATGGGCGTCATCTTCTGCTCGTTCTCTGAGGCCGTCCAAAAGCATCCCGATCTGATCAAGAAGTATCTCGGCTCGGTGGTTCCGCATACCGACAACTTCTACGCCGCGCTCAACGCCGCCGTTTTCACCGACGGATCGTTCGTCTACGTGCCCAAGGGCGTGCGTTGCCCCATGGAGCTGTCGACCTACTTCCGCATCAACGCTGCGGAGACCGGCCAGTTTGAGCGCACCCTGATCGTCGCCGACGAAGGCGCTTACGTGAGTTACCTCGAGGGCTGCACCGCGCCCATTCGCGACGAGAACCAGTTGCACGCCGCCGTGGTCGAACTCATCGCGCTCGACAATGCACAGATCAAGTACTCGACTGTGCAGAACTGGTACCCCGGCGACAAGGAAGGCCGCGGCGGCATTTATAACTTCGTGACCAAGCGCGGCAAGTGCCTCGGCGTCAACTCCAAAATCTCCTGGACGCAAGTCGAAACCGGCTCGGCGATCACCTGGAAGTATCCAAGCTGCATCCTGCAGGGCGACAACTCCGTGGGCGAGTTCTATTCGGTCGCGCTCACCAACAACCGCCAGCAGGCCGACACAGGCACCAAAATGATCCACATCGGCAAGAACACGCGTTCGACCATTGTGTCCAAGGGCATCTCCGCCGGCTACGGGCAAAATACGTACCGCGGCCAGGTCAAGATACTCAAGAGCGCTACTGGCGCGCGCAACTACACGCAGTGCGACTCGCTGCTCATCGGCGATCGCTGCGGCGCGCACACCTTCCCTTACATCGAGGTACGCAACGCCTCGGCGCGCATGGAGCACGAAGCCTCAACCTCGAAGATCGGCGAGAACCAGCTCTTTTACCTCCGCCAGCGCGGACTGACGGCTGAAAATGCGGTCTCGATGATCGTGAACGGATTCTGCAAGACCGTCTTCAAGGAATTGCCCATGGAGTTCGCGGTCGAAGCACAAAAGCTGCTCGGCGTGAGCCTTGAAGGCAGCGTCGGATAAAAACCAACGAATCAAAAGAAATTGGAGAAAAGAGTCGGATGGCATTGTTAGAAATTCAAGATTTGCACGCGTCAGTCGAAGGCCACGAGATTCTGAAGGGCCTGAATCTGACGGTGAATGCGGGCGAAGTGCATTCCATCATGGGTCCCAACGGCTCCGGCAAGAGCACGCTGGCGGCGGTGCTGGCGCGGCGCGAGACCTACGAGGTAACGCGCGGCCGCGTTCTATTCAACGGTAAAGACCTGCTTGAAATGAAGCCGGAAGACGCTGCGTGCGAGGGCGTGTTTCTCGCCTTCCAGTATCCGGTTGAAATCCCCGGCATTGGCAACGCGTACTTTGTGCGCTCGGCCATGAACGCGATCCGCAAGTTCCATGGCCAGGATGAGCTGGACGCGATGGATTTTCTGCCCCTCTACAAGGAGCGGATGAGAATTCTGGAGATGGACGACAAGCTTGTCAACCGCTCGGTCAACGAAGGCTTCTCCGGCGGCGAAAAGAAGCGCAACGAGATTCTGCAGATGGCCATGCTCGAGCCAAAGCTCGCCATCCTTGACGAAACCGACTCCGGCCTCGACATCGACGCTCTGCGTATCGTGGCCAAGGGCGTGAATGCCATGCGCAGTCCCGATCGCGCCTTCCTCGTCATCACGCACTATCAGCGGCTGCTGGATTACATCACACCCGACTTCGTGCACGTGCTGGTGGATGGAAAGATTGTCCGCTCCGGCGGTCCGGAGCTGGCGCTGGAACTGGAAGACAAGGGATATGGTCCGGAAGCGGATGTGCCCCAGGCTTTGCCCGCATGAGCACAACGGCCAACAACACGGGAAACGAGAACGCAATGGCGACGACGACGGAAAAGCTCGGTACATATCTCGAAGCGTATAGCGAACTGATCGCCAACCGGCAGGAGCGCGACCCGGTGTGGCTGCGCCAACTGCGCGAGGATGCGTGGCAGCGCTTCTACGCCAAAGGATTCCCCACCACGCACGACGAGGACTGGCGCTTTACTAATCTCGCCGCGCTGGACCGGACGCCGTTTCAGCGCGCGGTGAAGGGAAGCGTTACCGTTTCCGCCGAGCAGATCGAGAAGTGTCGCGTGCCGGGCGCGGGCTGCCGGTTGGTTTTCGTCAACGGGCACCTTGCCGCGAACCTGTCTGAGCTCTCGAACCTGCCCAAGGGCCTGGAAATCTGTTCGCTGTTGGGCGCGATTGATTGCGGCATGATCGGCGCTGCGCCCGAAGACTGTGCGTCGGATGGCATCGAGCAGAACCTGGGCCGTTACGCCAACGTCCGCCGCGACGTCTTCTCCGCTCTCAACACCGCGCTGTGGGAAGACGGCGCCTACCTGCGCATCCGGCGCGGGGCGGTCATTGACCAGCCGGTGCACCTGCTTTACGTTTCGGCCGGTGCGGGCGCCGAGATTATGACGCATCCGCGCACGCTGATCCTCGCGGAGCCCACGAGCCATATCTCGGTCATCGAAGACTACGTTTCAATCGGTGACGAGGCCGCTTTCTCGAACGCTGTTACCGAGCTGGTGGCTGGGCAAGATGCCGTTGTCTCGCACTTTCTCGTCGAGCGCGAGAACCTGGCGGCGTTCAATGTATCGACGCTGCGCTTGGAGCTGGCGCGTGGCACCAATGTTTCATCGCACTCCATTCTTTTGGGCGGAGGGTTGGTGCGCAACAACGTGCACCCCGTCCTCGCCGGCGAAGGCGCGGAGTGTCTCATCAACGGTCTGTTTGTGGGGGCCGGCCGCCAGCACCTCGACAACTACATGCTGGTCGAGCACGCGCAGCCGCAGTGCTCCAGCCGCCAGTTTTACAACGGCATTCTCGACGACCACGCCCGCGGCGTCTTCCATGGCCGCATCGTGGTCCACAAGGACGCGCAGAAGACCGATGCCAAGCAGACCAACCGCAACCTGCTCCTCTCTGACGATGCGCGCATCGACACCAAGCCGCAGCTCGAAATTTACGCCGACGACGTGAAGTGCACGCACGGCGCTACCATCGGCCAGATCGAAGAGGAGCAGCTCTTCTACCTGCGCACGCGCGGAATCGAAGAGACCTCAGCGCGCAACCTGCTGCTCTACGCCTTCGCGGCCGAGTGCCTCGATCGCATGAACGATTCGCCGGCGCGCGAGTTCGTCGCATCGCTCATCGGTGATCGGCTCACCGATCTGGCATTGAACCATCAGGTCGCCCCCTCAGCCGCGGCGGTGAAAGAAGAAACGCAAAGCTGGGAGGAAGTGGGATGACCACAATCGCCCAACCCGTCCTTCACGATCCGCGGCTCGGAGCTTCGCGAAAAAGCACGTCCGGTCTCGATCTCGTTAAGATTCGCGCCGACTTCCCCATCCTCGCCGAGCGCATCAACGGCAAGCCCCTCATCTATCTCGACAACGGCGCCACTTCGCAAAAGCCTCAGGTTGTGCTCGATGCCATCGCGAATTACTACACCCACATGAACGCCAACATTCATCGCGGTGTTCACACGCTCAGCGTGCGCGCCACTGAGGCGCACGATGCGGCGCGGCAAACGGTGCGGAAGTTCCTGAACGCCGCCGATACGCGTGAGATCATCTTTGTCCGCGGCGCAACCGAGGCCATCAACCTCGTCGCGCAGACCTACGGCCGCGTCCACGTCGGCGCTGGCGACGAAGTCCTTATCACGGCCATGGAACACCACTCCAACATCGTCCCATGGCAGATTCTCTGCGAAGAAAAAGGCGCGCACCTGAAGGTTGCTCCCATCAACGATCGCGGTGAGCTGATGCTCGATGAATTTGCCAGGCTCGTCGGCTCGCGCACGAAGATCGTCGCCGTCACCCACGTCTCAAACGCGCTCGGCACGGTTGTTCCCCTGCGTCAGGTCATCGACATCGCGCACCGCGGCGACGTCCCTGTCCTCGTCGACGGCGCGCAGGCCGTTCCGCACTTCGCCGTTGACGTACAGGCACTCGACTGCGACTTCTATGCCTTCAGCGGCCACAAAGTTTACGGGCCAACAGGCATCGGCGTGCTATACGGCAAGCGCGCGCTGCTCAACGCCATGCCTCCCTATCAGGGCGGCGGCGACATGATCAGCTCCGTCACTTTCGCCAAGACCACGTACAACGATCTGCCGTTCAAGTTCGAAGCGGGCACGCCCGACATCGCCGGCGCCATCGCGCTCGGCGCGGCGCTCAATTACATCACTAACCTGGGCATGGATAAGATCGCCGCGCACGAAAGCGAGCTGCTGGCCTACGCCACTGAAGCAGTCGGCGCAATTCCCGGCATTCGCCTCATCGGAACCGCCTTCGATCGCGCCGGAGTGCTCTCGTTTGTGCTCGATCACGTCCATCCACACGATCTGGGAACGATTCTCGACCGCGAAGGCATCGCCATCCGCACCGGCCACCACTGCGCGCAGCCGGTCATGGAGCGCTTCGGCATTGCCGGTACGGCGCGGGCATCCTTCGCCGTCTACAACACAAAAGAAGAAGTCGACGCGTTGGTCGCGGGAATTCGCGCGGCGCGTGAGGTGTTTGCGTGAGTACGGGAAACGGCGAACTCAGCGATCTCTATCAGGAAGTCATCCTGGAGCACAGCAAGGCTCCGCGCAATTTCCGCAAGCCGGCTGAGGCTAATCAGCACGCCGAGGGCTACAACCCTCTCTGCGGCGACCGCTGCACTGTCTACATCAACATGGACGGCGACGCCATTCGCGATATCGCCTTCCAGGGCTCCGGTTGCGCCATCTCGCGTGCTTCCGCGTCCATGATGACGCAGATCCTCAAGGGAAAAACCAAGGCCGAGGCTGCCAAGCTCTTTGAGGAGTTCCACGGCTTGGTCACCGGCAAAGAAGCTCCGCCCGAAACACAGGATCTCGGCAAGCTGAAGGTCTTCTCCGGCGTCTCCAAATTTCCCGCGCGTGTGAAATGCGCCACCCTTGCATGGCACACGCTGCAATCCGCCCTTGAAAACAAGGACACACCCGTTTCCACCGAGTGAGTAGCGCATTCACTCACTTACGCATTTATATGACAGCTCCGGTCCCAACCAACCCAAACAGTGCGCCAATCGCCGGACCCTTCCGCGAGGAAATGATCCTGCAGCAGTTGAGGACCGTGCGCGACCCCGAGATTCCCGTCGACATCGTCAACCTCGGTCTCGTCTACGCGGCCGCATCTTCTCAACTTGACGCCGGCGGCCACCGCATCGATGTCCGCATGTCTCTCACCGCGCCCGGCTGCAGCATGTCCGATGTGATCAAAGTGGAAGTAGAACAAAAACTCGCGGCGCTGCCCGATGTTCGCGAAGTCCGCGTCGAAATTGTCTTCGATCCGCCCTGGAATCCGGGCATGATGTCCGAAGGTGCCAGGCTCCATCTCGGCTTCGATTCCGACTACGGAGCGGCGAATGAGAAACCCGGGCCGCCAAACTCCGGATCCCCCAACTCCGGATCGTCGCCCTCCGGCCCCTTCAAAGTTCTTCGCTGACCCTCGGCCGTTGTTCTTCCGTTCAGCTGTCTTTGTTGCCCTGCTCGCCGCCCAACTTCTCCAACTGCCTGCGCCAATCGAGAGAATCGACAAAGCCGCTCGAGTCGCGCCAGCCCGGCTCGACGATCACGCGCAGCTCGAGATAAACCTGCGTCCCTAGCAGCGACTCGATCTTCCTCCGCGCTCCGGTCCCGATCGCCTTCAGCTTCGTCCCGCCCTTGCCGATCAGGATCGCTTTCTGTCCGTCGCGCTCGCAGTAAATCGCCGCCGCAATTCCTGTCAGCGGTCTCTTGCCGGGCCGCGTAGGCGCCTCCGGCTCCTCGAACTGTTCGATGACCACTGCCGACGCATACGGCACCTCCTCGCCGGTCTCGATCAAAATGCTTTCTCGAATGAGCTCGGCCACCATGAAGCGCAGCGGCTGGTCGGTGTACTGGTCCTTCGGATAAAAGCGCTCGCCCTTGGGCAGCACGTCGACAATCTTGCTCACCAGCACGTCGAGGCCGTCGCGTTTGCGCGCGCTCACCGGAATCACCTGCGCAAAGTTGTACCGGCGCGTCAGCGATTCAATCAGCGGCAGGAGCTGATCCTTGCGCACCAGGTCGATCTTGGTCAGCACAAGAAATACCGGGCAATCGAGCTTGCGCACCAGCGAGAAAAGAAATTCGTCTTCGCTCGCCCAACTGGCCTTGGGCTTTTCAACTTTGTCGGGTGCCCCCGGTCTCTCCTCAGCGGCGGATGAGACCGGGGAAGGATCTGAATCAAACTGTATTCTCCGCGTTGCGTCGGCCAACACGAGCACCAGGTCGCGCGACTCAAGCGCTTCGTGAACCTCCTGCAGCATGCGCCGGTCAAGCTGCGATCCTGGCTTGTGCACCCCGGGCGTGTCCACAAAAACAATCTGCGCCGCCGGGCTCGTACCCTTGTGCGCAGGCACTTCCACCACGCCGATGATCCGATTGCGCGTGGTCTGCGGCTTAGCCGTGACAATGGCCACCTTTTCGCCCGTGAGCG
>JBEKWT010000116.1:0-8396 GCA_049512795.1 Occallatibacter sp. | reverse complement strand
TAGTTGTAGGCCAGCACGAATCCCGACAGCAAAATGAAGTAGCTGACCGAGATATATCCGGCGTTCACCACCGGCGCAAGAAAACCGAACCACTGAGGATTGGAGAAGTGGAAAAAGACAATGTTGAGGGCCGCGAAGCAGCGCAAGCCTGTGAGTGCTTTCAGCGGTGCTGGCTTGCGAGTCTCCACGAACAGTTAGACGTCTCCGGAATGAGGAGCAGCCATTAGCTCTTAGCTGTCAGCTCCGTCATGCTGAATCGACAGATGCGTTCTTCACGAATTATTCGGTGCGGACCCATCACGGCAGAAGGCTTTGAAATGAGCAAACCCGCCCACTGAGGACCGATTCACCTAAGAGCTGAAGGCTGCTTTACGCCGTCACCAGCGATCCCACCTTTTCGCCCAGCACCACTCGCCGGATATTTCCCGGCTGATTCATGTTGAAGACGATCATGGGCAGGTTATTGTCCTTGCACATGCTCACTGCGGTCAGGTCCATCACCTTCAAGCCCTGCTGCAGAATTTGCATGTAGGTGATCTGGTCATATTTCACTGCGTCTTTCACGCGCACCGGGTCGGCGTTGTATACGCCCTCCACCTTGGTGCCCTTCAGCAGCACATCGGCCTTGATCTCCATGGCGCGCAAACTGGCCGCGGTGTCGGTGGAAAAGAACGGATTCCCCGTGCCCGCCGCGAAGACGACGACCCGCCCTTTTTCAAGATGCCGCACCGCGCGCCGCCTGATGTATGGCTCCGCAATCTGATTCATGAGAACGGCCGTCATCACCCGGCACTGCACCCCAAGTTGCTCCAGGGCATCCTGCAGGGCGATCGCATTGATCACCGTGGAAAGCATGCCCATGTTGTCCGCGCTCACCCGGTCCATTTCCTTGGCTTGCTCCTCAACACCGCGGAAGAAGTTCCCTCCCCCCACGACGATGGCGATCTCCACGCCCAACGCGTGCACGTCCGCAATCTCGCCCGTAATCTCCGCCACTTTGTCCGCATCCAGACCAAAGCCGCGCTCGCCGGAAAGCGCCTCTCCCGAAAGCTTCAGCACCACTCTTTTGTACATATCGTTTTCGAGTATCGCACACGCATGGCGGGTTGCGCTTCCAGCCTCGCGTCTGTTTCCCGCTGTTGCCTGCGTCCTTCGCCCGCAAGTCCACTGTTCACCGTCCACTGTTCACTGTTCACTGTCCGTTGTTACACTCGACTTGCAATGAATCTCAGCCAACTGGAGCGGGAGCAACTGGAGCGGGAAATTGACCGGCACTTCGCCGCCGGCCCGGCAGCCGCCACCGATCCCGCGGCCCAGACCGCGGCGATGACAGCCTTCCTCGCCTTGCGTTCCGCGCTGGAGGCAGGCGAAGTTCGCGCCGCTGAACCCGATGCCGCTTCTGCTTCCGGCTGGCGCGTGAATGCCTGGGTCAAGCGCGGCATCCTGCTCGGCTTTCGCCTGGGCACCCTCGAAGAGATGCCCTCCGCCGAAATCGGCTCGTCCGGCCCCGCGCCCGCCCTAACATTCGTCGACAAGCACACCTACCCTGCCCACCGTTTCACCGCCGCCGACGGTGTGCGTGTGGTTCCGGGCGGCTCTTCGGTCCGCGCCGGAGTCTTCGTCGCCCGCAGCGTCGTCTGTATGCCGCCCATGTACATCAACGTCGGCGCCTACGTCGACGAAGGGACACTTGTCGACTCGCATGCGCTGGTCGGCTCGTGCGCTCAAATCGGCAAGCGCGTTCACTTGAGCGCCGCGGCGCAGATCGGCGGCGTGCTCGAGCCCGTCAACGCCAGCCCGGTTGTCGTCGAGGACGACGTGCTGGTCGGCGGCAACTGCGGGGTCTATGAAGGAGCAATCGTACGCAAAGGCGCAGTCCTCGCTGCCGGCGTCATTCTCACCCGCGGCACTCCACTCTTCGATCTGGTCAATGGCACGGTGCTTCGCGCCTCCGCCGACCTTCCCCTTATCGTCCCCGAGAATGCTGTGGTCGTGCCCGGCGCGCGTGCGGTCAACAAAGGAAAGGGCCATCCCCAAGCCGAGGCCTGGGGCCTGAGCCTTTACGCCCCCGCCATCGTCAAGTACCGCGACGAAAAAACCGACCTGAGCACCGCCCTCGAAGACCTTTTGCGATAAACAGGCCTTTGCACCGCAAGCGGTAGGCCGCAATCGCGCTGCAATCCGTCAACGGACCGCAGTCTGCCGCGTCTAAACCCGTGGAAAGTGTGTAGCCAAAAGAATTCATGAAGATCCGATCTTCCCTCTACCTTGCCGTGCCGCTGCTCGCCCTGTGCTGCCTGCGCGATCCCGATGCGGCCCAGCAGCCCTCAACGACGCAATCGATGACCACCATTAAGGTGCAGGCGCGTGAAGTCCTGCTCCCGGTCACAGTCATCGACAAGCACGGCGCACTCGTCACCAACCTGACCGCGAAAGACTTCACCCTCACCGAGGATGGGCGTCCTCAGGTCATCAAGAGCTTCACCACGCAGAGCAACCTGCCCTTCCGCCTCGGCCTGCTCGTCGACACGAGCCGCAGCGTCTACTCGGCGATCGACAGCGAGCGCAAAGCCGCCGAAAAGTTCGTCGACCTGATGCTGCCGGCTGATCCAAAAGCCGCCACTCGCGGAGACCAAGCCTTCGTCATCCACTTTGACCGCGAGGTGGAGCTGCTGGAGGACTTCACCAACTCCCGCGACAAACTGGACCACGAGATCGATGCCATGACCCCGACTTCTCGGGAGCACAACTCCCAGGGCCCAGAGTCGAGCGGCGACGACCGCGGATCCGGGGATCGTGGCGGCTCCAGCCACGGGGGCGGAACGCAACTCTACGACGCCATCTATCTCGCCTCGGACGAGCTGATGAAGCCGAAGGATGGCCGCAAGGCGCTGGTCGTTTTCTCTGACGGCGTGGATAGCGGCAGCAAGGAGACGCTCAACGACGCCATTGATGCCGCCGATCGCGCGGGCGTCGAGGTCTTCACCATTTACTTCAAAGGCGGAGAGGAGCATGGCGAGAACGGCTTTCCCGGCGGCGGTCACCACGGCGGCATGGGAGGGGGCGGCTATCCTGGCGGAGGCTATCCGGGCGGCGGAGGTGGCTGGCCCGGCGGCGGTGGCGGGGGTCGGCACCCTGGCGGGAACAACGCGCCTCAGCTCGACGGCAAGAAAATCATGCAGGAGATCGCCTCGCGCACCGGCGGTCAATTCTTCGAAGCTAAGAAGAAAGACAATCTGGAGGACATTTACGGCCTCATCGCCGGCGCTCTGCGCCAGCAGTACCTCCTGACCTACACCCCCGATCAGGTCGACACCGAGGGCGACTTCCACAAGATTGCTTTGAAGACCGGGAACGCAGACCTGACCGTGATCACGCGCGAGGGCTACTACCCGCCTTCATCAGACAAGTAAGCGACGGCCCACGGTTCGCCGTGTTTTCTCGTAGCCCTGATCCCTGCCTCATGCAAAAAAAGGCCCACGTTTTGCCGTGGGCCTTTCGCGTTCTGAGGGAAGGATCTGTTTAGTGGCCCTTTTCGTGCTCGTGGCCCTGGTTTCCGCCTCCCCCTCCGCCATGCGGCGGCGGATTATGCGGCTGCGGTGACGGGTTGTTATGCGAATGCGGCTGTGACGCGGGAGGTCTCGACGTATTTGCCGTATTCGAATGGGAAGAGTTGTAGGTCTTGCCTGGAGCGCCCTGGTTTCCCGGCTCCGCGTTGCGGTTTCCCGAATTCGATTTCGAGGAGTTGTAATTGATGCCGCCTGGAGCGTTTCCGTGTGCTCCGCCTGTCATCGGCCTCTCAGTCGCCGCTTCCGTCGGATGCCCGCCGTTATGGCTGGCGTAGTTGTTCACGTTCGTCCTGGCTGCGCTCTCATGCTGCGTCTGGTAAGACGTTGGCGCTGTGTGCTGCTCGTGCGAGTACTGGTTCTCCTGCGCCGTCGGAGGATGATTAATCCCGCCCGGTCCACCACTGTAGGCTACGTGGCTATTCACGACGGTCGTATTGCGCACGACTGTGTTGTCGATGTAGGTGTTGTGGATGACCGTTCTGTTCACATTCACCACGGCGGTGTTATAGCGGAACGCTCCGCCGGCCCACACGCCGCCGGCGAAGCCGATGCCCATGTAGCCAAAGCCGTAGTTCACGCCGCCGTAGTAGCCTACGTGCGGACCCCAGTAGCCGGCGTGCCACACGTACAGGCCGCTTCCCCAGCCCCAATATCCGGGCGTCCAAAGTGCGCCCACATAAGGCGCCGGAACCCACGTTCCGGGAACCCAGTAGTAGCCGTCATCGCCGTAGGCCCAGTAGCCTGGAGTCCACATCAGGCCATCTTCCGGGCATGGCGGCTGCACATAAACCGGTAGCACCGGCGGCGCAAATCCTACGCTGATAAAAACCGCCGCGCTGGAAACCGCGGGAATCAGACAAATGAGCAGAGCGAGCAGAATCACCCGCAAAAATCGGGAACTTCGCATGGGGGGAGCCTCCTTGGATCTTGATTGGATTAAGCCTCTTGGCCAGCCTGTTCCTCCGGGTCAAGAGCGCATCCAGTCTATGGCAATTCGAACCCCTCCCGCGAGGAGAAGTTGCACGGAAGGGTGGGTTTTCCACAATTTGTAACTGCTTTAATACCTGTAGCTGAGCCCCATCCCGACCACGTGGCGTGCCTCGAGGTTCACCGGCGTCGTAACAACCGGCGGGCCATCGGCTGGGACGGCAGGATTGAAGTAGGGGTTCGCGACATAGATGGATCCGATGTTTCCCGCCACCTGGCCGACGCCAATATCGAACGAAAAATGCGGATGCTCCCGCTGCGTCACGCGCACGGCGTAATCGAGCGTTGTGGGTAGATGGGCGCTCATAAGCGGGTACGACGCAGGATTGCAGGCGAGCAAAGCCTCGCACTGATAGAGCGCCGCGTTCAACAGGGTGTTCAGATTCACTGAAGTTTTGGGCTCCTGCGTGAATCCCGCCGATGGCACCGCGACGATTCCATGGCCGAGGGGCAGCGGAATGCCCAAACCGCCGAAGAACCGGCCGCCAAACCGAGTGCTCTGGCCGCCAATGCCGAAGATTGTGGCATTGGTGGCCTTCCAGCCCAGATTTAGCAGGAACGGCACTGGAGGTTTCGCCCAGGTCTTGGTGACAGCAACATATACGTCGCCGTTGGTGTAGGACTTGTCTGTGCCCGTCAGCGCCTTGTTGGCCGCACCGGAGACAAAATGGTCGTCCCAACGCAGCACTCCGCCCACAGCGATGCCCGGAACCCACTCACCGCCTGTGCCCTCCTTCAGGGCCACCCCCTTGCCATTGATGAGGTTCATCCCCGAGTAGTTCCAAAGGCTGCTGAATGCCGCGCTATCGCCCGTCCAGTGAACGCTGCGTGTGTAACCGGCTTCGGCGCGGTTCGCGAATCCCTCTTCAACGCTGAACGTCTGAAAGTCGCCGATCACCGAGTTCGCGTCCACAAAGTGATAGCCGACCGCTGGGTGCGAAAAGAAATGCCCTTTTTCGGTGTCGACAACATAGGCCGTCGGCGTCAGGAACCCGCCCGTCTGCCCCTCGAGCGTCAGGTGTTGTGCGGCCAGCCGGCTCACCGGCAGCACCGCCAAAAGCGAAAGAATAAACGCGAGCTTGAACGCGTTGCGACAATTCATATTCCACTCCAATGGAGCGCGGTCCTCTCTGGACCCGCCCACGGCAGACTTTGGGAAATTCAAACTCTTGTAACACAGATCGAGCTCGATTGTCTGTAGCCGCTGGCCCCCCCGGCATCTTTGATAGACTCAGCCCATGCCGCGCGGTGTTTTCATCACCCTCGAGGGCCTCGACGGCTCGGGCAAAACCACGCAAATTAAGCGCCTGGCGGCATGGCTCACACGCCGCGGCCAGCAGCCCATTTTGCTCCGCCAGCCCGGCGGCACCGCCATCGGCGACCGCATCCGTGAGATCCTGCTTGACTCCCGCTCGCGTGGCCTTGACCCGATGACCGAGATGGCGCTCATGTTCGGTGATCGCGCGCAGGCCATCGCCGAGGTCATCCAGCCGGCCCTCGATGCCGGCAAGGTCGTCGTCTGCGACCGCTTCACTGACTCGACGGAGGCCTACCAGGGCGGAGGCCGCCGGCTCGGCTCCGAGGTGGTTCTCGATCTCCATCGCCGGCTCTGCCGCGGCCTGCAGCCCGACCTCACGCTCCTGCTTCTGCCCGGCTTTGCCGTCTCGCTGGCTCGCGCGCGCAACCGCAACCAGCGCGCCGAAGCCGAAACCGGCCGCGACGAGAACCGTTTCGAAACCGAGCGCGACGCCTTCTATCGCCGCGTCTGGGAAAAGTACCGCGAGATCGCCGCCCGCGAACCGGAGCGCGTCGTCCTGATCGAAGGCGACCTCAGCATTGATGAGGTCCACGAGCAAATCATCGAATCCGTCTCCGAGCGCATCCTCGCCATGGCCCCAAAATCCTAGCTGTCAAGGTCGGCGCCCGGGTTTAGGTTTACAATTCCCGCCAACCATATCCTTCGCCATTTACCGGTTTCGAAAGGGGCACTATGACCCGCGTTTCTTCCGCTCTCTTTGTTGCCGCCATCCTGGCCGCCGTTCCGTATCTCCACGCCCAGGCATCGCCCTCCAAAATCGCCGGCGAGCTCGACAAGCTGCGCTCCCTTTCGGACCAGCAGCGTCCGATCGCCACCGTCAAAGTTGCAACTGAGATCAGTGCCCTCCCGCCCGGAATCGAAAAGGTTAAACTCGCCGACGGAGCCTCGCATCTGGTCACCGAAGGCGATCAAGGCCAGGACGCTCTTCAGGCTGTCGCCGATGCGCTCTCGAAGGCCCTCGCGGAGACGCCCGTTCCTTCAAAAAACGATGAGCCGCCGATGCCCTACTTCGACCTGGCGCGCCTTTCCCGCTATGAACGGGTCACCGTCTCGCTCAGTGACCCGCTCTACAAAAAGGCCAACGACATTCTTGCCGCCAATGAAGCCGACATTGCCAAAGCCGACTTCACGCTCAAAGATCTCAACAACAAAAAGTGGACCCTCTCCCAACTCCGCGGAAAGATCGTTCTCGTCAACTTCTGGGCCACCTGGTGTCCGCCCTGCCGCACGGAAATGCCGAACCTCGACCTGATCTACACGCACTTCGCGACCGAGGGACTGGTCATACTCTCCATCACCGACGAGAACCCGTTCACAGTGAATTCACTCCTCCAGGGGAAGAACTATCACCCGCCTGTACTCATCGACTCTGGTGGCGCGGTGCACAAGCAGTTCCACATCACTGGAATCCCCCAGACGTTTGTCTTCGACCGCGACGGCAAACTGACGGGAGTCGCCATTGACCAAAGCACGCAGCGCCAATTTCTTTCGCTGCTCGCGCAAGCCGGCCTGAAACCGGAGTAGAGCCGCGCGAGCCGAGTGCATTCTGAGCCTGGCGCAAAGCGACTGACGGGCTTCCGCGGGCATTTTGAACGCTTCCGGTTTGCCGACAGACCGGAAGCTATCACGGGCAGCTCGTCTACTTCCCAGAATGACCAGTCGTCGAGCGAGAAACTTGATTCTCTTCGCCCAAATTTCACGCCCTATTTCAATACATCATCCAACCAGTCGAACACGATCTGGTGCGAAAGGCTCGCGTCGTTCACTCCGCAGTGAGCCTCCCCGCCCTCCTTCGTGGTGATGATGCGCTGTGCCTTCGGACAGGTCAGCTTGTCGTAGAAACTCTGACTGACAACAGCCAGTTGTCCCTCGCCTTGTCCACCAATGTTGAAATAAGGGCCGGTGATCTTGTCCTCCAAACCCCACAAGTTGAACTTGCTCAGCCCGTCGACGAAGTCCGCGATCGTTCCGCCGCCCGCACCGTGCCGGTAACGTATGTCTCCCTGGGCGATAAACCTGCTCCCCACATTCGACAGATCGATTTTGCTCTCGAGATTTCTGGGGCAAGGTTGATCAACCGGTAACCCGAGCATTACCTGAACCGCATTCTGCCAGTTGGGCAAGGTAGTGCTCGCAATGCAGGCCTTTATCCGCTTCTCAAAGGCGGCTGCCCTCGGTGCAAAGTACCCGCCCAGGCTCCAGCCGGCTAAGGCAAGCCGCTTCGGATCGACATCGGCACGACCGAGCACCCAATCGCAAACGTATCTCAGCGGAACTTCCGTATCCGGCCGAAAGAACAGCTCCGCACCGGGATTCGAATACATCGCACCTCGCTGCCCCGGAATCTCGAACAGCAATGCGTTGTATCCCCGGCGAATCGCCGCCGCGCCGCCGCCCCAGAAATAGAGTTCCTCCGCCAGGGAATCGGCTCCTCCCAAGCTCTTCAACGTCGGTCGTGGCTCATCGCTCGCATTAGCTTTCAGGAAGTAGCCGGGAAGCGACCTCCCGTTCTCATATGGAAT
>JBEKWT010000115.1:0-8454 GCA_049512795.1 Occallatibacter sp. | reverse complement strand
GCGCGAGAGAAGTAAAGCGCGCGTCCGTCGAGCGCCGTGACTACCTTCACTGCGTTCGGATTGGTGAACACGTGCGGAGGGCAGCGCACCGCGAGCGTGGAGACCTCAACCTCAGACCGCGCGAAGAGTTCGAGCAGAGGCGGAAAGAAATCGGGCGTGAGGGTCGGCTCGTCGCCCTGAATATTGACGTAGATGTCGGCGGCGAGCTGGCGGGCGACATCCCTCACCCTGTCCGATCCACTGGGGCAACTGGGCGAGGTCATTACGACCGGAATTGACCGCGCGCGGCAAGCCTCCGCCACTTCATCCGCATCGGTGGCGACAACCACCGGATCCATCAGGCCGCTGGCACTGGCCGCGCGCCACACCCACTCGACCATCGGTCGCCCGGCGATCGGGCGCAGCACCTTGCGCGGCATGCGCGTGGAACCAAGCCGCGCGGGAATCACGGCCGCAATGCGGAGGGGGCTCATGGAGACGAGTGTAAATGCAGGGAGCCAACGCGTGTTCCGCGAGACATTGTTTGACCTGCCATTCTCGCCCCCTTATCATCGAATTTGGCGCTGCTGCGAGTTGACCGGCCAGCGCTCCCTCCGGCGGAGTAGCTCAGTTGGTTAGAGCGTGGGATTCATAACCCCAAGGTCGGCAGTTCGATCCTGCCCTCCGCCACCAGCCTTCGCCCGCTTGCAGCGGGCTACGGCTCGGCAAGCCCGTTCTCTACCGGACAAAAACGATCGGGAACGACCCGGGCGAAGGCTGTCGCGCCGGAGCGTTTTGCGGAGGCGGACCCAGATTGGAGCAATACCTACTCCGGTTCATTTCTTACCCGGCGATTGCTCGCTGCTCTGCGCGCAGTGATTGCAGAACTCGCCAATCACGCCCTTTCCTTCTTCAACTGTGAAGATGCGGTCCACCGATCCGATCTTGAGTTGTTCAATCTTGCCGCTCGGCCAATGGATCTCGATCCCATCGACCGATGTCGCATCTCCCAGGCCGAAGTGGACGCGCATGTCGTTCGACGAAAGATAACTGCCGCCGCTGAGGACATCTCCTCGCTGGCGCATACCGGCCGCCTTCAGGTAGACGGTTGCTCCAACCGCATCGCGCGGGCTCTTTGGGCCGCCAACGAGTTTCAGCTCCACCCAGTGATGATGGTCGGGATTGACGTTGCGCAGCAGGACGGGAACTCCGTCCATGCCGTTGACGACTACGCCAATTTTGCCGTCATTAAAAATATCGCCAAACGCAGCGCCGCGTCCGACCGTGAGCACGGAAAGGCCAGTCCCCTCAACCGCAGGCACCAGCTCAAACTTGCCATTGTGCAGATTGTGATAGAGAAGCATCCGCTGCGCGTAGCTCTGCCCCCATTCCGGGTGCTGGTCCGCCTGCGGATAGACGTGGCCATTCACAATCAGAAGGTCCTTCCATCCGTCGTTGTCGTAGTCGAGAAAACCGTCGCCAAAGCCGACGAAGGGGATTGAGGACTCGGCAATCCCGGCATTCGAACTGACATCGGTGAAATACCCGCTTCCATCGTTCTGGAAGAGCACGTTGTAATCGTCGGCAAAATCGGTGTTCACAATCGAAAGATGGCCGTTGTTTTCGTAATCCCCCGCCGCGATTCCCATATTTGAAATCTCGCGGCCGTCTTTGTTCAGCGCGTAGCCGCGCTCGTAGCCCTCCTCGACAAACGTTCCATCTCCCTTATTGATGTACAGGTAGTTCGGAGTTGTATCGTTTGCGACGAGCAGGTCCGGTTTGCCATCGTTATTCACATCGGCAAACAATGCGCCGAGGCCGTAGTATCCGGCTGGATCATCGACGCCCAGCTTCTTGCTCACATCGGTGAAAGTTCCATCTCCATTGTTGTGGAAGAGATGGTCGTGCTCGCCCGGCAGACCGCGCGGCCCGCACATCACCTGCACGGCGCGGTACTGGCACACGCCATAGCCAACGGATTTCGCTCCGGAAATGGGAGGATCGTCGAGATTGATTTGGAGGTAACCAGCCACGAACAGGTCCAGGCGCCCGTCGCCGTCATAATCTCCGAATGTCGCGCCGGTCGACCACGTCCCGATGGTCACGCCGGCCTTTTCGGCGACGTCGGTGAAGGTTCCGTCACGGTTGTTGTGATAGAGCCTGTTCTTCCCGTAATTGGTCACGTAAAGGTCGGGCCAGCCGTCGTTGTCGTAGTCTCCGACCGCGCATCCCATCCCCCAGCGTTCGTTTGCAACACCCGCGCTTTCGGTCACATCGGTGAATGTTCCATCATGATTGTTATGAAACAGTGCTGCGCGCGGCGGCTCGGCCTTGCCCGCCAGCGCATCGTAGGTCGAGCCGTTCACCAGGTAGATGTCGAGCCAGCCGTCGTTGTCGTAGTCGATCAGGCACACGCCCGGCCCCTTCGCCTCCAGGATCAGCCTCTTTTCCCGCGTCCCAGCGGTGTGATGCCACTTCGTCAGCCCGGCCGCCGCCGCCACATCCTGAAATATGATCGGCCCGCTTCTAACGAATCCTCCCGCGGTGATCGGCCGGTGCTCGCTATCGTATTGAGCCGCCTGAGGACCGGCATTGGCCATTCCACTGATGGGCCGTTCGGTTCCTTCCGGCTGCTGCTGTGTCGACGGCCCGGTTGCTGCCGAAGAGGTCTGCTGAGCGCTCGACTTGGGAATTGGGATCAGAACCAGCGCCAGAATCGCGCAGCTTGCTCGCGAAGTTCGCCGACGAGGTTTGTCTCCTCCAGCCATCCAATACCGTGTACCGGATGCAAATGTGAAACCGGAATCAATCGGCTTAGCCATAACCCACCACGCGCCCCTCATCGTCGCAGAGGCTGAAAATGCGCCAAGTGCCTGCGGCCTCCGGAATCGGTCAAAGAGCCGCCCGAAAGTCCACGAAAGCCTCAATGGCGATCTGGGCACACATGGAGAGAGGTCCCGAGCCTGCCGCCGGGATGTCTCCGCGCGCCCGGACGGTGGCCTTTCCCGACGGCGTACCAGCGATCGCCGCAATCGATAGCTGGCCGCACACAGAGCATATAACAGCAGCTCCACCGCCTGCCGTTTCCGGCTCTCTCGAAGCACAATAGAGACGGCCGAAGGGCCAGCCAGAGTGAGCTTCCAGACCCCGGCGGCGCTACCCCACGGGGGCATCTTGCCCACCCAGTCAGGAGACTCACTTAAACCTTTCAGTGAAGCGATTCACCCGAATGTGACCGAGATCACACGAAAGTAATCAAAATGACACCGGCTGCCTGCCTGGTGCGTTTTTGGGGGGGCCAAATGATGTAAACCTATCTCCATCAATGGGATGAGAATACCTTTACCTCCGAGCCGCGGAGAACCTGCACGCGCTTTCCGCTCAAACGTTTAATTAAACAAGAAAACCCTTGACAGTCGCCTTCCGGTGGCCTAGGGTTTCTGCGCACCTAGGCGGGCCGTCTAAGCCTGCATGAAATGTCACAGCAAAACACCAATTCTATTGGGAGGCAAAAATGAGAAAGACAACTACCTGGCTCATCGGGCTCGCGTTGATCCTCACATTGGGAAGCATCCGGGGATTCGCGCAAGCCAACTCAGAGCTGACAGGCACCGTTACTGACACAACTGGAGCGGTGGTTTCGGGGGCGAGCGTCGTGCTCACCGATCCGTCCACCGCGTACACGCGCGAGGCCACCAGTGGGTCCACCGGCTTGTACGACTTTCCCGGGTTGAACCCCGGCAATTACAACCTGAAAGTCACGGCCGCGGGCTTCAAGACTTATACGCAAAACGGCATCGTGGTCAACGTCTCGGGAACGTTCCGTGCTGACGTCAGGCTGTCTGTCGGCGCTGGGTCGACGACGGTCACGGTAGAAGCCGACGCCCTGACCGTTCAGACAGACTCGAACGTGGTCAGCACCCTGATCACCGCGGAAGATATCACCTCCCTGGCCACCGAGAACCGCAACTTGGTGAATCTGGCGGCTCTTGGCATGGGCGTCAGCTCTCAGCTGCCGGACAGCAACTCGCTCGGAGCGTTTGGCGCCAACTTTAGTATCGAATTCAACGGCCTGCGCGAGGCCCACAATATCTGGCTGATCGACGGCGGCGAGTCGGATGACCGCGGCGGCGGCGGCGGCACGCAGATTCAGCCTTCACAGGACGCCATCGCTGAGTTCCAGATGATGACCTCGAACTATCCTCCCGACTACGGCATCGCCTCCGGCGCCACCATCAGCATGTCGCTGAAGAGCGGCACCCGGGACTTCCACGGCTCGGCATGGGAATTTAATCGCGCCACCGCCTACAACGCCAACGCATTCTTCAACAAGTACGGCGGCGCCAACAATCCCCGGCCGGCAACGCATTACAACATCTACGGCTTCAATGTAGGCGGCCCGATCTACATTCCGAACGTCTACAACACCAACAAGAACAAGGGCTTCTTCTTCTTCAACCAGGAGTGGCGCAAGACGTCCGCCGTGGCGACCAGCAACAACCAAACGATCGACCCACTGGACGTTCCCAGCTCCGGCAACATTAAGACCGTCGGCGGGGTAACCGGCCTCCCGTATGTGCTCCCCACGTACGCTGCGGCTCAGGGGATTACCGGCTTGGTGGTTCCAAACGTCCCGCTGACATCGGACTACTACATCCACAAGTTGGAGCCACTGGGTCTGACCCCTGGGCACCCTTTCCCGAGTAACGTGATTCCTCAGTCGCTGTTCGATCCCAACGCGGTTATTTACCTCACTTCGGGCATTCTGCCTAAGCCGAACGTTGGAACCACGGACTATAACGTGGCCAGCGTACCGCTTCCGCAAAGTGTGGAAGACACCGTCGTCCGCGGCGATTACAACTTCAACGATAAGTGGGCGCTCCTGGTTCACTACATCGGCGACCATCAGAATCAGAACTACGGCCAGCCTGAACTGGGCTGGTGCGGATGCAATTACAACACCCTCACCAGCATTCTCGCCTCGCCGGCCCATAGCGCTACCGCCAAGTTGACCGGCGCCATCAGGCCCAACCTGCTGCTGGAAGTCAGCATGAACTATGACGGCAACGGAGCCGACATCAAGCCCAGCGCGAACACCTTCCTGCCGTCTACCTGGACCGTTTCGCCGGTCGTAACGGCTTATACCATCGGCCGGAAGACCTGGCCTGGCATGAACTTCGGCAGCACCCTGGGAAAATCGGAAGACACAGCCACCGAGCCCTACCACAATGCGGCCCAGGACTATTCTCCCAAGGTGGACGTCTCCTACTCCAGCGGCAAGCATCAGTTCAAGTTCGGCTTCAGCTACAACCGCTACACCAAGAACCAGATGCTCTACGGCGATGCGCAGGGCATCTACACCTGGGGCCAGTTGTCGGGTGACACCCTCATGGACGTGCTTCTGGGCTTGCCCGGCAGCTACTTCCAGGAGCAGTCCGCGCCGATTCGCCATTACGTTAACCAGACTCCTTCGGTCTATGCCATGGACAACTGGCACCTTACCTCTCGCTTGACGTTGCAGTTGGGCCTCCGCTATGACGCCCTGCCGCACGCATGGGAGCGCCAGAATCTGCTTGGCAACTTCAACCAGAGCACTTACATAACAGGCCCGAGCGATGCTCCGATCTGGAACGCAGACGGCACCATCAGCTCAGCCAGCCCGACTCTGTATACCTTCCAAGGGATACCCGCTTACATCAACGGCACCAACCTTGCCGGCGTAAATGGCTACCCGAGGGGTGTTGTCAACAACGACTTCAAGACACTTCAACCTCGCGTCGGGTTCTCCGAAGATCTCACCGGAAACGGCAAGACCGTTCTCCGCGGCGGCTTTGGAACCTTCTTCGAGCGCTTGCAGGGCAACGACATCTTCGGCGTGGCCACCAGCGCGCCCTACGATCCGTCGCTCAACATCAACAACCCCTACTTCAGCCAGCCTGGGAAGAACTGGAGCACCGGCAACGTGATCGCGCCGACGTCCCTGATCTTTGCCGGCTCCGGCGACAGCCTTGCCCAGACTTACAGAGCGCCCGCGGTGGCCATGTTCAGCCTCGGCGTGCAGCGCGAAATCACACCCGCGATGATCTGGGTTGTCCAGTATGTTGGCAACATCCAATGGCATCAGAACATTGTCAACAACGCACTCAATAGCTTGCCAACCAACATTGGCCTGGTGAATATTGCCAATGGCGCGCAGCCAGGCCCGTGCTCAGTTCCTTCGGCGACCTGCGTTGACGCTCGCCGGGTATCTGGTGACGGAAACGGCAAATACATTCCGGTCGGTTCCACTACTCCGGAAGCCGCGACAGTTTTCAACAACCTCGGCAGCCAGAACGCCTACCGTTCCTACCCGGGCTACGCAGGCATCTCACAGGATGAAAACGTCGCTACAGGCACCTACAACGGCCTGCAGTCGGCTCTTCGCATCCAGAACCGCTGGGGCCTGAGCGGCGAGCTCGATTACACCTACTCGCATCAAATCGACATCCAGTCTCAGGATCGCAACAATGTCGATAACCCCTGGTTCATCAAGTATGACAAGGGTTCGGGATCGTACGATCGCCGTCAGATGTTCAACGCCAACTACGTCTACAACCTGCCCATCTTCAACAAGGGCCAGGGACTGGTTCAGTCCATCGCCGGCGGATGGCAGATTGCGGGAACCCTTACCAAGGTGACCGGCATACCTCAGCAGGTCAACTTGAACTCTAGCGTTGATCCGGTCGGCCTGGGTGGCGGCTACACCAACCATCCGAATATGACCCCCGGCGGCAAGCTGCACTACCCCAAGACGGTGTCTCAATGGTTCGACACAAGCCGGATCAATAACAACATCACACCTGTCTGGGCGGGTGGAACCAACCTGGGCTTCGGCAATTGGAACAAGGACGCTCTGGTATTGCCCGGCCGCTTCAACCTCACCACGTCTCTCTACAAGACCTTCCAGATCTACGAGAGAGCCAGCTTCCAGATTAAGTTCGAGTCGTTCAACACGCTGAACCACACTGAGTTCAACAGCGTCAACACGACGTCAGGCGCGCTGAATGGCACGCAGGATCCTCGCAACTTGCAGCTGGCGGGCAAGTTCACCTTCTAACTTCAACCTTTCAACAGGGGCGCGGCAGGCTTAGCCTGCCGCGCCTTTTTCTTTGGCGCGCGCCGCCAGGCGGCCCGTAGAGAGACAATGGAAAGTGGAGGGGATGCGAACGGGTGAGACGGGCCATTCAACTGGGGACGATCGTTGTGTTGGCGGCGGCGATGCACGGACAAGGGGCTGCCCCGCCGGATGGGCCGCGGGAGAAGGCGCTGCTGCTGGAGCGGCAGGGCAAGGATGCGGAGGCCGAGGAGGCTTGGCGCGCGATCCTGAAGGCTCATCCTTCCAATCCGGAACCCTATGCGCATCTTGGACTTCTCGAAGCGCGGCAAGCGCACTATAAAGAAGCCGCGGCCGATTATCGGAAGGCTTTGGCGATCGGCCCCGGCATTCCAGCTCTGCATCTGAATCTGGGACTTGCGCTTTTCAAGGACGGCGACCTGAAGGACGCGATTCAAGAGTTCGAGCCTCTGCTGAAACAGACGCCCGAATCCTCGCCGGACAATCTGCGCCTGACTATCCTGGTCGGCATGGCGCACTACGGACTGGCCGAGTATTCCCAGGCGGCGCCGTATCTGAAGAGCGCCTCGGATCGCGACCCGGATAACCTGTCGCTGCTGCTGGCCCTGGCGCACAGCTATCTCTGGTCGGAGCAGTTCAACTACGTGATGGACGTATACCACCGGATTCTCGCGTTGAACGCCGAATCCGCCGAAGCGGACATGCTTGCGGGCGAAGCTCTCGATGAGATGAAGGACAGCGATGGCGCAATCAAGATGTTCCGGGCTGCAGCCGCCGCGAACCCAAAGGAACCGGATGTCCATTTCGGACTGGGATACCTGTTCTGGGTGCGCAAACAGTATCCAGAAGCGCTCGTTGAGTTCCAGGCTGAGGTCGGGAACAACCCGAATCATGCGCAATCTCTCGTTTACCTGGGAGATTGTTACCTGCAACTGAACAAATCGGACGATGCGCGATCTCCGCTGCAGGAGGGCCTTGCACTGAATCCATCGCTGGGGATTGCGGATCTCGATTTGGGAATCATCGATTCCCAGGCCGGCAGGAACGATGACGCCCTTCGCGAACTGAAGAAAGCCCTCGCGCTCATGCCCGACGACGTGAACGTGCGTTGGCGCCTGGCGCGGCTTCTTCGCGCCATGGGCCGCACAGAGGAGGCGAATGCAGAATTTGAGGCGGCAAAGAAGCTGAATAAGGCGGCCGATGAGGACCTCTATCGAAAGATCGCCAACGGGAAACTGAAAAATCCCGATGACACCCAAACGCCTCAACCCCCGGCAGCGCCCGCGCAGTAGATTGGCGCCGCAGCTCTCAGGATTTCGCCTGCGGGCGCGGAAGGAACGCGTGGGCGGGGCGATTCCGCT
>JBEKWT010000114.1:0-10704 GCA_049512795.1 Occallatibacter sp. | reverse complement strand
ATCTGCGACTGGTTCCCAACGTCGAGATGAATCCGCGCACTGACCCACGTAGCAAAGCGGTCGGACCGCACCTCGACCCGGTAGTCGCCGACAAACAACTCCTGAAACGAGAACTCGCCGTTGCTGTCCGAGCGCTGCTCGTGCTTCTGTCCCGTGTCATTCGAGGTGACCACAACATCGGCGTTCGGCACAACAGCGTGGGTCGCATCGGTGACGACACCACGCAAAGAGGCCGTCGCGCTCTGACCGAGGGCAGCGTGCGAGAGCAACGTGAGAATCGACACGATACCTAGACAGAGCACAATACGCTTCATAACGAACCCCGATCTTGACGAAAGATTTTGCGGTAACGGAAAAACATAACAGATGGTGTGTCTTTCGCACATCGGTCAAAGGGTGGAATTTAATGCCCATCTTGGGTGGTATGTGCGCGGAGCGGGGCGTGAATCCTCGGCCCGAATGTGATCAGTAGGTTGTCTTCATTTGCTTTTGCAGTTTCGAAAAGAGAGGTTTCCTCGTCAGAAACATCTTGACCGGAAAGCTCTCGCGCTATTTCCCCGATCCTTCGGTAATCGTCACGATCCGGTCCACTCCCGGCACGGTGAAGTGCTCCACTTTGCCGCTCGGCCAGTGCACTTCGATATCGTCGACCTTTGTCGCTTGTCCCAGCCCGAAGTGCGGTCTCGGATCGCTGGTTGACGCGTAGCTACCGCCGCTCAGCACATCCCCGCGCTGCCTCATTCCGTTGGCCGTCACATACACCGTGGCGCCCACCGCGTCGCGCGGGCTCTTGGGCCCGCCCACCAGCTTCAACTCCAGCCAGTGGTTCTTGTCCGGGCTCACGTTGCGCAAGAGCACCGGGTGCCCATCCATTACATTGATCACGACGTCCAGCTTCCCGTCGTTAAAGAGATCGCCCTCTGCCATTCCTCGCCCGGCGATGACGTCTGCGAGCCCCGAACCCTCGACGGCAGGCACCGCTTCAAACTTCTTGCCGCCGATGTTGTGGAAGAGCATCGGCCGCTCCGCCCAACTCGTCCCCCACGCGTGCTGATCTGCCTGCGGATAAACGTGTCCGTCAGCCATCATCAGGTCCTTCCAACCGTCGTTGTCATAGTCCAGGAACGCGTCGCCCCAGCCGAGAAACGGCACCGAAATCTCTGCGATACCCATCTGATAGCTGACGTCCGTCATGTTCGCGTCGCCATCGTTCCGGTAAAGCACTTTGTAGTCATCGGAGAAAGTCGTGTTGAAGATGTCCTCGTTGCCGTTATTTTCAAAATCCCCCGCTGCAATTCCCATCGACGCAGTCTCTCGCCCGGCCTCGTCCAGCGCGTAACCCGACGAGTAGCTGTCGTCCTCAAACGTCCCTTCCCCTTTGTTGATATAGAGATAATTCGGCGTGGAGTCGTTGGCCACAAGCAGATCCACCTTGCCGTCATTATTCAGATCCACGAACAGTGAGGCGAGCCCGTAGTAGCCGGGTTTGTCGGCCACACCGGCCTTTTCGCTCACATCGGCAAACGTTCCGTCGCCGTTGTTGTGGAACAAATGGTCTGGCTCGCCCTTGAGGCCTCTTGGCCCGCAAATCACACCGACTCCGCGGAAGGTGCAGAAGGTATCGGGGACGCCATTCTCGCCGCCCGAAGGCAAATGGTCGCGGTCGAAATGAACGTAGCCCGGAACAAACAAATCCAGGCGCCCGTCGCCGTCATAGTCGCCCCACGTGGCGCCAGTCGACCAATTCCCCAACTGCACGCCCGCTTTTTCCGCAACATCGGTAAACGTTCCGTCGTGGTTGTTGTGATACAGGCGGTTCTTGCCCCAGTTGGTCACGTAGATATCCGGCCAGCCGTCGTTGTCATAGTCTGCAATGGCCACGCCGATGCCCCATCGGTCGTTCGTCACGCCGGCCTTCGCTGCCACATCCGTAAAGGTCCCGTCGTGATTGTTATGGAACAGCGCCGCGTGGGGCGGCGTCTCCTTGCCGTCCAGCGCGTCGAAGGTCGAGCCGTTCACCACGTAGATGTCGAGCCAGCCGTCGTTGTCGTAGTCGATCAGGCCAATGCCACCGCCTTTGGTCTCGATAATGTATTTCTTCTCCTTGGTGCCCATCTTGTGGGTCCAATGAGTCAGCCCGGCCTTCTCCGAAATATCTTCGAAGATCACGGGCCCGCTCTTCACAAAGCCGCCCGCGGTGATCGGCCGGTGCTGCTCGTCGAACTGGGCCGTTTGCGGAGGGCTGCTGCCAGAGGGAAGAGTGGCAGAATTTGTGACTTGAGCGGAGACCAACGCGGGAATCCCTCCCGCCAGCAATCCGCAAAGAGTGGCCGTGCGCAGTGACTCAAACATGGCTGCAAGTATACGGGGCGGGAACGATGGTAGGGATCAATCAAAAGTTGGGGTGCGCCCCGAGCCGAACCCGGCGAACGCCCATTTAGAAACCACTTGCGAAAGCTCAGGCCCCGTTGGCGAAAACCCCGTGAGGAGCCTCTCAACCCTTCTCTATCGGTCACCCACTTTATAAGGAATCTCGAACCGCCCAATCTGGATCAGCGATTTGTCGCCCGGCGGCCATATGTGCAGGCTCTCGACTCTGCTTGAGCCGGGGATCCTGTGCGCATCCGCGGTCCCCACCAGCGCTCCTGTCGCCGCCTGGTTGAAATGAACGGTCAAAGTATCCCCGCCGTCTTCCCGGCTCCAACCAAAAGCATATTCACCCGGCCTCAACCGAACGCCGCCAATCTCTACCGGCGCTTGCACGATCAGGTAATGCGAGTATTTCCCTTCCGCCGAATAGCCCGCCGTTATCAGCACGACCCCCGCAATGAAGCGCCCGTGCTCATCCACGATCCCCGACGCGGTGCGCATCTCCGTCTCAATGTGCTCGCTTTCCACCGGCGCCCGCGATGGTAGAACCGAGGCCAGCTCAGCCGGCGTAGCCTGTCGCCAGGTTGCTTTTTGCGCCTGCACCCGCGGCGCAAGCAGTCCCAGAAAAACTCCGCAAAAAACCGTGATTCCCACCGTCTTCATCGTCATGATTTCGGCCTTTTAAGTGACTCCAGCGGAACAATTCCCCTCTGGATCGCGGCTGTTGCCGCCTGCGTCCGGTCAGTCACGCCCAGTTTGCTCAGCAGGCTGTTGATGTGCGTTTTTACCGTCGCTTCTGAAACCTCCAGTTCGGCCGCAATCTCCCGATTGCTCTTGCCATACACAATCTGCTCCAGCACATCGAACTCGCGCGGAGTCAGATCCTGCGCGCCCATGCGCTCGGCGAGCCGCTCAGCGATCGCCGGCGGTATATGTGACTTCCCCTCGTGAACCGCTCTAATCGTGCTGATCAGTTCCTCGCTTGTCATCCCCTTCAGCAGGTACGCCCGCGCGCCCGCCTTCAACGCGCGGTAAATATCTTCATCCCCGTCGTAGGTTGTCAGCACAATGAACCGGGCCTGGGGCGTCTCCATGCGGATGCGCTCAATCGCGTCTACGCCGCTCATTCTTGGCATCCGCAGGTCGATCAGCGTGATATCCGGTTGCAGCTTGCGATATTGGGCGATGGCTTCCACGCCATCCGCGGCCTCGCCCACCACCTCCAGGCCCCCGGCCACGTTCAGCAGCGCCACCAGCCCCTGGCGAACCACGTTGTGATCTTCGACAACCAGCACGCGGATCGACTCCGTTGTCACTGTTTCACCCCCGCCTGTTCACGCGCTTCACTTCGCGCCGGTACACTCAACCGTATCGTAGTTCCCTCACCCGGCGTGCTACTCATTTTGAGCGTTGCGCCGATTTCAGCCGCGCGTTCTCTCATACCGGTCAGGCCAAAGTGCCCGGGCGAGGCCCCGGCCGCCCGCTCCAATGCGCCTCCGCGCCCATCGTCCCTGATTTCGAGCGTAACCGCCTCCGGTCCATATTCCAATTGAACCGAAAGTTCTCTGGCCCCGGCATGCTTCTTCACATTATGGATTGCTTCCTGCGCGATGCGTGCTACCTCGCGCTCCGTCTCCGCGGGCAGCGGGCGATAAGCTCCGAAAAGACTGAACCGCGCTGTCAATCCATCGCCTCCGGCTCCTTCCGCCATGCGCCGCAACTTCACCGGCATCGTTGTCTCGCTCGCATCCTGTGTGCGCAGGGCCCAGATCGACTGACGCGCGTCTGCCAGCCCGTGGCGCACATAGTCGCGTGTCTGGTCCAGTTGTTTGCCCGCATCTTCCGTTTTCCGCTGGCGCAACAACTCCGCAAGAACTTCCAGTTGGACCGAAACGCCCACGTACCCCTGAGCCAATGTATCGTGAATCTCGCGTGCGATCCGGCTGCGCTCGCCCAGCACTGCCTTGAACTCCCGCTCTGCCACGTACAATCTCCGCTTGAGCACCAGCAACACCGTGCCCGCCAGCGCCATCAGAAGCAAAGCATAAAACCATAAGGTCTGATAGAAATGCGGCCTCAGTTCGAAGCTCAGCGCCGCGCCTGTCGTGTTCCAAAGGCCATCGTTGTTTGCCGCCTGCACGCGGAACGTGTACCGGCCCGGCGGAATATTCGTGTAATAAGCGGTCCGCCGCGTTCCGGCATCGGTCCAGCCACGATCAAAGCCTTCGAGCATGTAGCGGTAGCGCACCTTCTGGGGCGCAACAAAACTCAGCCCGGCGTAGTCGAACTCAAAATGAACGCGACCCGCCGCAACCCTCAACCGAGAATCCGCTCCACGCAGTGGTTGCGCCACATCGTCCACCTGAAAGCGCTCCAATGACACCGGAGGCGGCACTGCGTTTACGGGAAAGTGCGCCGGATCCACTTCCACAAGCCCTTTTGCCGTGGCAAACCACAGCCGCCCGTCGAGCGAGCGCCACGCCGAAGGATGGCTATTGTTCGCCGTCTCCCGGCTGTGCAGACCATCCGCAGTCCCAAACTCCATCCAGTGCGAACAACTCCCGGCGGGGCCTGCGCCGGCCATCTCATTGCAGTCGCAGCGCGCTATGCCGTCGCCCGTTGCAAACCAAAGGTGTCCATCGCGATCGTCCAGAATGGCGTGGATCGTCGTCTCCTCAAGGCCATCGCTCGTCGCCTTGGAGAATTTGCTTCCATCCCACACGTCCCAGCCGTGGTCCTGCGTGCCGATCAGCAGTGTCCCGTCGGTGCGTGGCAGCAGTGCCGTTATGACATTGCTCGAAAGCCCATCCGCAGTCGTGAAGTTTGAGATTGTGCTGCCGTGCAGGCGTGACAACCCGGCTAATGTTGCTACCCAAAGGTCGCCATGTGTGTCCCGAGCCATCGCTCCCACCAGGTCGCTGCCCAACCCGCTCGCATGCGTGTACGTCTCCATTCCTGCGCCGGAACCCGACCGGCTCAGCTCGCTCTTTTCTACCGCCCAGTGCGCCAACCCGCGCCGGGTGCCGATCCAAAGTGACCCGTCGGTGTCGATCAACAACGAGCGCACAAAATCGTCAGGCAGCCCATCGGCTGAGGTGAAGGTGTCCACCTTGTTTCCGCGAATCCGGCTCAACCCATCCGGCGTGCCCACCCAAAGGTCGCCGTTCGGCGCCGCAGCCAGCGACAGAATCACATTGCTCGCGAGGCCGTTGTTCACGGTAAGACTGCGCACGGCATGCATGCTCGCCGTGCCCTGGTCTCGGAGAAGCGCGTTCAGTCCGTTCTCCTGGGTCCCTACCCAACGCGGTCCGGCTGCGTCTTCCACCACGGTGGTGATGCGATCGGAGTTCAACCCGTCGCGTGTGTCGATCGTTCGGAAGCGTTGATCGCGCAGAATATCCAGGCCGCTGGTTTCGGTCCCGACCCACAGATTGCCCTCGCTATCCTCCATGACCGCCAGAATCGATGCCGTCGCAAGAGGATCGGTAATCGGAAAGCGCTCGACCTTTCCTTTGACCCAGCGCACCAGCCCCGCATTTGTGCCGATCCAGACCGCTCCCTCCCGGTCCGCGAATACGATTTGAATCCGGCTACCCGGCAGCTCTCTGCCCACAGCAATTTGCGATTTGACTTGAGGGTGGTCTTTACCCTGCAGGAAACTCAGGCTGCTCCGGTCGCCCATCACAAGAACGCCGTTGGACAATTCATCCTCAAATGCGATCGCGCCAGGGTATTCTCCCGGCGATGGCAGCGCAGTGCGAGGAAACGCATCGACATTTCTCACGGCCTCGAATCGGTCACCGTCCTGCTGCGCAGGTCCCTGCTCCGTCCACGCCCCGACCTTTCCGTCACCCGTTTCTTTGAGCGCCAGAATCCCGTTCCCCGGCAGCCCGTCTTGGGTCGTGAATGCTCTGACCACCTCGTCCTTCCACCGCGCCAGTCCCGCGTTCGTCCCAATCCACAACGCCCCATCCCGGGCTACGAGCAGGCAGCGAATGTCGCTGCCCGGCAACGCAGGCGCGGAATTGCGGTCGTAAGTCTGGAATTCAACTCCGTCAAAGCGCACCAAGCCGGACTCTGTACCCAACCAGAGAAACCCATCCTTGGTTTGTGCAAGCGCCTGAACTGTGTTTTGAGGCAGGCCATTCTCCATGACCCAGGCCTGGCGGCCATAGTTGGCGAGCGATGTGGAAGGCTCAAGCGCGGCTGTGGCAGCCGCTCCGCTAAGGAGCAACAATGCTGACGCACATCGGGTGATCTTTGGGAGTAGCGTCCTGCCGATCGCGGCCCGCAACCGATATTTGTCGCGGAGGCTTGGCTGCTTGAAGCCCACAGCCATTCGGATTACCGGCCGAAGTGCACGTAGTTCCGCCCGGCATAGAGGCGGAAGCCGCCGGCTGGAGCATCGGTCACCTGTAAGGGGCGGGGCCGAGCCAGGTCGGTGTCCTTCGTTGAGTGAGCCGTAAACACGTCATGGCCCCCAAGATCGGTCACCAGGAACCGATCGCCGTCCAGGAAGCCGAAGCCATACGCGCCTGCAGGCAGAAGCTGCCCTTCAATCTTCAGCGGAACTTCGGCGATCAAGTACCCCTGGTACTTCGCCGCCACTCCCGTCGAGTACCCGCTCGTGTCCACGAGGCTGGCCAGCACGTAATGGCCGTCGGCGAACTTCACGCCGCCTGAGTTGCGCAATTGCGTTGGCGCGCTCTGCCCAAAGTAGTACACAGTGGCCGGAAACAACTTTTCAAGGTCGGCCGGCTTCAGCACGGTATCGGCCCCGGACTGCGCCGCCATCCAGCCTGACCCTCCCAGCGCCACCATGATTGCCGTACCTGCCAGAACTCGAGCCATCGCCTGTAAACGCATCGTGATCCTCCTGTTTTGCACTGCCCTGGAGTATAGCGCATCCCTGCGGGCTCGATCTTCTAGGCCGCGCCAATCAGCCCTTTTCCTGCATTCCGATTGACACTGAAAATCATCCATTCATGGGTCGAAATCATCGCCAGCCTGAACGCTCTTCCCAAGGCCGTTCTCTCCAGCCAAATGCGCTCTCAAAATGGAAGAATTCGGGCGCCGCACCCGGCAAGAGGTACACGCTGATCACATCGAAGCGCGCGTTTGGAAAGGCCTCGCCGGGTAGCTGACGCACGTATTGCCGCGCCAGGCGTCGCAGCACATTGCGCTTGTGAGTGTCGACCATGGCTTCCGCGGGCGACATATCGTGCGCGGTTCGAGCCTTCACCTCGACAAAACAAAGCAGTGGTCCCTGCCACGCGATCAAATCCAGATCGCCGCGCAAGTTTCCGCCCGACCACCGCCGCGCCACTACAGCGTAGCCTTTGCGCCGCAGGTACGAACAAGCCGCATCCTCGCCTTCGATTCCGGTGCGCAAATGAGCTGGGTTGGCTGCGGTTCTTCCTCGCCGCTCGGCAATCCAGTCCAGGCCCGCCAGCACTCGGTCGAATATTCCCGCTCGCACGTGTGCCATCTGTCCCATCGGCAACCATTGTCGGCCCGAATTTCGCTTGAGGCAAATCGCTGCGCAAAAATGGGGCCGCATTCGCCCAGGCAAGAACCTCGGCAAACGAACAGACGCGCTTACGCCGTCACCGCTGCCACCGCGCTCTGCTCATATTCCTTCTCCGCGGTCGTCAACGCATCTTCCAGGATGTCGAGCGCAACCGTGGCTTCCTCTTTGCTCACGATGAGCGGAGGCGAAAGCCGCAGCGACGTCTCGCCGCAGCCCAGCATCACCAATCCGCGTTCGAAGGCCAGCGTCTCGATGCGATTACGCAGCTCCACCGCCGGCTCTCGAGTCGCCTTGTCCTTCACGATCTCGATGCCGATCATCAATCCTCGCCCGCGCACGTCGCCCACCAGCGGATGGCTCTTCACCCAGCCACGAAGCCGCTCAAGCATGAACTCGCCCACGCTCGCGGCGTTCGCAATTCCCTCGCGTTCAAGGATCTTCATCGTCGCCAGAGCGGCCGCGATCGATACCGGATTGCCGCCGAATGTCGACGCGTGCGAGCCCGGCGCCCAATCCATAATCTCCGCCCGCGTCATGCAGATGCCCAGCGGCATCCCGCTCGCAATGCCCTTGGCGATGCAGACAATGTCCGGCTCCACGCCCGAATCCTCGATCGCCCACCACCTCCCGGTGCGTCCGCAACCCGACTGAACCTCGTCCGAAACCAATAAAATACCGTGCCGGTCGCAGATTGCTCGCAACTCGCGCAGGAAATTTGCCGGCGCCGGCACAAATCCGCCTTCGCCTTGAATTGGCTCAACGAAAATCGCAGCCACTTCTTCCGGCGGCAAAATCGTCTTGAACAGCTTCTCCTCGATGTATCGCGCGCAGCCCAGGCTGAAGGCCTCCTGCTCTTCCGGCCCGCCCGTGCAACCGCGATACACGTAGGGATACCGCACGTGCGTCACGCCCGGCATCAATGGAGAGAATCTGCGCTTCTGCTGCGGCTTTGAGCCGGTCAGCGACAGCGCGCCCATCGTGCGCCCGTGAAATGCGCCGAAAAACGAGATGATTTGCTGGCGTCCCGTGTGATAGCGCGCCACCTTCAGTGCGCACTCAATTGCTTCGGCTCCGGAATTACCATAGAAAAATCGGTGCGGCCCGGCCATCGGCGCCACGGCCGACAACCGCTCGGCAAGATCCGTCAGATGCTCATCGTAGAAATCGGTGCCCGAAATGTGGATCAGCTCCGCCGCCTGCTTCTGGATCGCCGCCACCACTTCGGGATGGCAGTGGCCTGTCGAAACCACGGCAATCCCCGCCGCGAAGTCGAGGAATTCGTTCCCATCCGGGTCTTCTATGCGAACTCCGCGGCCGCGCTTGGCAACCAATGGATACGAACGCGTATAACTCGGCGAGATGAGCCGTTGATCGGCTTCAACAGCGGCCCTGGCCTTCGGTCCCGGCAGAGGACAAACCAGTTTCGGTCCAAACTGCGCATGCAGCTCTTGCCTATTCATCGCATTTTGACTCATCGCACATTCTCCTCGGCAGATTCGGTTTGGGCGGCCTGGCGCTTATTCGCTCCGAGTTTCGCGCTTCGGATGCGGCGCGGCCACCGATCCCATCGAACGGGATCGATCATTTCTGAGGACCTCTCGGGGTCCATCGCAGGCGAGGATCTTCGGCGGAGCGTTGCTAATCGCCGCCGAAGAGGCTAGGTCGAGTGCGGGTAGGCAGCACGCGCAGGTGTTTCCGCGGGCACATCCGTTGCGCGCGCGATCGCGACCAGCGCATGGTTGCTGGCCCTTGCGGTAACTCCCGGCTGGCGCGCATTTGCATGGATTCCCCGCTAAAGTCGAGGATACCACGCTGCCTGTTGCCGCTGCCACGCCCGTACTTGATCCCGGTTACGATGGAACTGGTTCCATGTCCGCAACTTCACTTCATCCCGGCGCCGGAATGCACTCTGCCGCAACCACTGCGCGCATTGTCCTCGCCTTTGCCGCCGTCTACATCTTTTGGGGTTCCACCTTTACCGCCATCCGCATCGGCGTAACGCAAATGCCTCCACTGTTGCTCGCCGGAACGCGATTCCTCATCGCTGGTGCAATCCTGCTCGCCTGGTGCCGCTGGCGGGGGCTTCGCCTGGTTTGGCCGCCCAAAGACATGCTCCTTCTCTGCCTCATTGGCCTCTTGCTTTTGGGCGGCGGCAACGTCGGTCTCGTCTACGCGGAGCAGGCGCTCCCCAGCGGCCTCGCCTCGCTCATTCAGGCCGTGATCCCGCTCTACGTCGCGCTCATTGAGATGTTCCTGCCCGGTGGCGAGCCGCTTCCCACGCGCGGCTGGCTTGGCATGGCCCTCGGCTTCGCTGGACTCGTCGCTCTCTTGTGGCCCTCGCTTCGTAACGGCCTCGCCGGCGATCGCGCCCGCCTTTGGGCCATCGCTGCACTGTTGGCCGGCGCGCTCTGTTGGAGTGTGGGCAGCGTCGTCTCCCGCCGCGCGCGTCTCCGCGTCAACAGTTTCGTAGCTGCTGCCTGGCAGATGCTTGCTGCCGGAGCTTGCAGCACGGTTCTGGGCACGCTTCTCGGCCAATGGCCGCGGTTCCACGTCAACGCCGCAGCCCTTTGGTCCCAAGCCTATCTCATCACTTGCGGCTCGCTGCTCGGCTATAGCGGATACATCTATCTCCTGGAGCACGTTCCTGTGGGTAAGGTTGCCTCGCACGCCTATGTGAACCCAGTTGTCGCGGTGCTGCTCGGCATCTCGTTGCTTCATGAGCGCCCGCTGGCAGAGGAATTCGCGGGCATGGCTGCCGTCTTGCTCGCGGTGTTCCTTCTCACGACCTCGCAGTTCGAAGCCAG
>JBEKWT010000113.1:0-8502 GCA_049512795.1 Occallatibacter sp. | reverse complement strand
GGCCCGCGTCGGGTTTGGCGGCGGTTTGCGGCATGAGTGAATTCATGCCCTGATACAAGACCCGTCGGTTGGGCTCGTGCTTTCCCACCCTTCGCCAGGAAAAATGCGAAGAATGGGGCACCCATCTCTTGTGGTGGGTGGAGAGCCCACGAAAAGCAACCGCGGGTCCTTCGACTCCGTCCGCTGCGGCGGACTTCGCTCAGGATGACACAAAAGACAGGGATCAGGTTTCAGGGATCAGAGATCAGAAATGCAGGTCCCTCGGCTCGTCCGCCCGCGGCGACTTCGCTCGGGATGACGCGGCGCTAAGCGGCGTTGATGGCCACGACTTTGCTATCGCGCAGGTTCCTGATGTCGCGCATGGGCGGCTGGCCGAAGAGGCGGCTGTACTCGCGGTTGAACTGGCTCACGCTTTCGTAGCCGACTTCATAGGCCGCGCTGGTGGCATCCAACCCATCCATCAACATGCGCTCTCTTGCGGACTGGAGCCGGAGTTGCTTCTGGAATTGGAGCGGACTCATTGCCGTCAATGAGCGGAACTGATGGTGGAGTGTCGAAACTCCCATACGCGCGATGCTTGCGAGCTCGTCGATGCGAAGCTGCCTGGCGTAATTGGCCTTTAGCCAGGCAATCGCTCTGGCCGTTCTGTGGCTCAGGTCACCGGCAGTCGCGATGGCGCGGAGGCGTTCGCCTTGCGGGGTCCGGAGGATGCGGTAGAGGATCTCACGATGGATCAGGTGGCTGAGAAACGGTATGTCTTCGGGGACGTCCAGAAGGTCAATAAGTCGAGAGCACGCGGCCAGCAATCCTGCACCCGTGACCCCGACCGCAAGCCCGTGACGCTGACCAGAGGTTACGGGTTCGGGAAGATCTTCCCGGCTAAGGACCTCGCGCACGATTGGCATATCGAGGCGCAGGTTCATGGTCAGCATCGGGACCTGTTCCGAGGCCTCGATGATCTGGCTTTCAACGGGAACATCGATCGAGGTCAGGAGAAAGGATGACGAGTCGCAGAGGTAAACCGTTCCTCCCAGGTTGATGCGCTTGCGGCCCTGCACGAAAACCGTGAGACTAGGCTCGTAGACGGCGCGATAACAGGCCGTAGGCGTGGTGCGACGATACAGCGCAAGGCCAGGAACGGCGGTTCGATTTTCTCCGAGCGCCGGCGCAAGGGCGGCAATTTTGCGGGCCAGCTCTTTGCGCATTTCGATCGCTGTCGCGTTGATGTCGTTGCGCTTCTCTGCACGCTTCGCCATTTCGATTCGTGTTCCTCCAGTTCCAGCGTACAGCGAGTTGGGACGGAGTGTGCACAAAATCGGAAGGTGGGGCAGGATCAGGCAAAGAAAAGGCAGGATTGGGAAAGCCTGCGGGGTAGAGAATTGGCTACATTGGGATTGTGCGAATGACTCAAGCGAGCCGAAGTCAGCACAATGGATGGAGAAACAAATGCAGAAACGCAAATTAGGCAAAAGCAATCTTGAAGTTTCGGCGATGGGGCTCGGGTGCATGGGCATGAGCTTCAGCTATGGCGCTCCGAAAGACGTGCCGGAGATGATTTCGCTGATCCGCGCGGCGGTGGATCGCGGCGTAACGTTTTTCGACACGGCGGAGGTGTATGGTCCGTTCACGAATGAGGAACTGGTGGGCGAGGCTCTCGCGCCCGTTCGCGACAAAGTTGTGATTGCCACCAAATTCGGCTTCAACACGACGGGCGACAAAAGGCCCGGTGCGCAGAGTCTCGATAGCCGGCCGGAACACATCAAGGAAGTAGCGGAGGCATCGCTGAAGCGGCTGCGGACCGATGTGATCGATCTGTTTTATCAGCATCGCGTCGATCCCGAAGTGCCGATCGAGGAAGTTGCGGGCGCGGTGAAGGACCTGATCGGGCAGGGCAAGGTGAGACACTTTGGACTTTCAGAGGCGGGCGTGAAGACGATTCGCCGCGCAAATGCGGTGCAGCCGGTGACGGCGCTGCAGAGTGAATACTCTCTGTGGTGGCGGAAGCCTGAGGCGGAGGTGATTCCGGCGCTCGAAGAGCTGGGCATCGGCCTGGTTCCATATAGCCCGCTGGGCAAGGGGTTCCTGACGGGAAAGATGGATGAGAGCACCAAGCTTGCCAGCAATGATTTCCGCAGCACGCTGCCGAGGTTTACGCCGGAGGCGATGAAGGTGAACCAGGCCGTTGTGGATCTGCTGAACGCGATGGCGAAACGGAAGAACGCGACACCGGCACAGATCGCGCTGGCGTGGCTGCTGGCGCAGAAACCATGGATCGTCCCGATTCCGGGCACGACGAAGCTGTCGCGCCTGGAGGAGAACATCGGTGCGGTTGATGTGGAGCTGACTTCGGACGATCTGCGCGAGATTGACAGTGCGGCTTCGAAGATCGACATCGAAGGGGCACGGTATCCGGAGAAGCTGGAACAGATGACGGGGCGGTGAAGGGAAGCGGGTGCTTTGGCGCGTGCCCGAAAGGCGAGCGCGCCGACAGCGAAGCGCGCTCAGTTTTGGGGGATTGCGGCATGAGTGAATTCATGCCCTGATACAAGGCCCGTCGGTTGGGTTCGTGCTATCCCACCCTTCGCCAGATTTCCAAGAAGCAGGTCCTTCGACTCCCAACGTCCGCCGCGGCGGACTCCGGTTGCTCAGGATGACAGCCAGGATGGGGCACCCATCTCTGATGGTGGGTGAAGGCACGCAGGAGGCCGGAGCTACAAGAGCGCCGGGCGGCACTACTTCGGAACTTCCCAGTCGTCGGTTGCGGTTTTGCCGCCGTCGGTCCAGGTGACCTGGATGTTCTGGTAGTCGAGCGTGATGATCTCGTTGCCGCCTGCCTTGCGAACGCTGAGGATGGTGGCGTTGGTGAGCACGATCTTCTGGGCTGTCTTGGGGCCTCCGGAGGCTCCGTTGAAGTTAATCACCACCTCGGGCAACAACTCGTTGGTGCTCAACGCCTGGAAGATCATGGGCGACGCCTTGTCGATCTCTCTGGTGATGGTGATGGTGGAGTGCATTCGCCTGCCAGTGGGCATCGCGGCCGCCATGGGTGTATCGCGGACGACGCTGACGACCCGGATTTGGTCGGACCCCGCTTCGCCCTTGAACCGTCCTTGCTTGGCACCCGTGATGGTCATGTATGTATCGAACGCGGCGTAGGCCGGCACTGAAGGTAGCAGCACAGCGACCACGGTGGAGAGCACAAACAACCGTCCTCGAGGAACGATACGCATGGAAAACCTCCTTGAGCTTTCGATGAATGGGAAGCGGTGAAGCCGGATTGCTTTACCGGCCGCGCCAGTATATCGCCGGCGGGGCACTGCGGTCCTTATCCAGCGGGTGGGCCGTATCTTACTCGCCAACCCGAGAGAGAGACCAGAGAACAGAGAACAGAGAACAGAGAAGAGAACAGAGAACAGCGATTGGCGACCATCGGTCCCACCCTAGCCACACAAACAGAAACGTGGCGAGGGTGGGGCACCCGCTACAAGACCCCGCTACCAGCCCATTTGGCGCATGCGTTCGAGGATGAGAGCGCTGTAGCGGGTCATGCGCTCGGGGCGGCGCTTGAGGGGAGCGGGGAGGATGGCGGCGAGCTCGGCGGCCTGCTGGCGACCGACGCGGCGGGCCGAGATTCCGTAGTAGTGCTGGGAGGCCGACTCCGCGCCATAAATGCCGGGGCCCCATTCCACAACATTCAAATAGAGCTCGAGAATGCGCTGCTTGCCGAGGACGAATTCGGCTACGGGGACGAGTGTGGCCTCCGCGGCTTTACGGATGAGAGATCGGCGGGTGCCGAAGAAGAGGTTCTTGACCAGTTGCTGGGTGATGGTGGAGCCGCCGCGGATGCGGCCGCCTTCCATGTCTTCATCGGCAGCGAGTTCCATGGCCTGCCAATCGAAGCCATGGTGCTGGTAGAAGCGCGCGTCTTCAGCGGCGATAACGGCGTGCTGGAAGTCGGGCGAGATTTGGCGGAGGGGGACGAATTGGTAGTGCTCGTGGTAGGGCTTGCCGTGAATGAAGGCCTGGAAGCGGCGCTCGATGTGGACGGCGGTCGTGGGAGGGTCAATGAATCTGGCGGCGACGAGGGTGAGCGCGGCGGCGAGCCAGGCAGCGACGAGGGCGGCGGCGAAGCAGAGGGCGATTAGTGGAAGACGGCGGGCTGGAAGACGGGAGCGCAGGGAACGCTTGCGGTGCGGGGGTGCGGGCGTTGGTGTGGGGATTGGCGCCGCGACCGGCGCGGGCATTGGTGCGGGAGTTGGTGTGGGGTTTGGAGCCGCGGGTGGCGCGGGATTCGGCTCGGGCGGCGGCCCCGAGACCGGTGTGGGCGGTGGGGCCGCGACCGGCGCGGGTTTTGCCGCGGGAGCCGGATTGGGTTGTTTGTCGCGCGGTGGGTTGGAGTCGGAGGGCACTTTACAGGATAAAGGCAGGGGCGGAAAAGCAAGCAACACGGAACGGGGAACAAGGGAACGAGGGAACAAGGAAGCGGGGCTAGCGCGGTTGGAGGGTGCTGAAGGTTATCGGTATGCGTGTGCGGCGTGGGACAGGCCAGGAGCCAAGGGCAGGGAATCGAGGACTGGCGGCTGGTAGGGCATATGGGTGCGGATCTCTGCGCAGAGGTGAGCGATGTCCATGGGCCGGCCGAAGTGCCATCCCTGGGCATAGCGAACTCCGCGCTTGGCGAGATACTGGGCCTGGGCCGGGTGTTCGACGCCCTCGGCGATTATTTCCAGATGGAGCGAGCGTGCCATCTCGATGATGTGCAGGACGACCTGACTGGTAGCGCCGTCTGTGTTGATGGTGTCGACGAATGCCTTGTCGATTTTGAGGGTGTCGAGCGAGAGAGATTGCAGGCAGGAAAGACTGGAATAGCCGGTTCCGAAATCGTCGATGGCGACGGTAAACCCGTTGGCGCGAATGGAGTCGAGAATTTTGGCGGTTTCAGGCCCACGGAGGAAGGCGCGCTCGGTGGCTTCGACCTCGAAGTTTTTGGGGCGGCCGCCGGAGGTGCGAACAAGCTGCTCGAGGAGATCGAAAGTCTTCGGGTCGCCAAGGTCCGCCGCAGACATGTTGATGGCAACGCGGAAGTCGGGATCGATTTTTAGGCAATGCCGTATGTCGCGGGCAACCAGAGAGGTGACCTGCTTGGTGATGAGCTGGATGAGGCCGCACTCTTCGGCTTGAGGGATGAAGTAATCGGGCCGTATGTCGGCGTAATCGCTTCTCCAGCGAACGAGAGCTTCAGCGCCGACGACGCGATTCGTCGAAAGCTCGACGACCGGCTGATAGACGACGTAAAAGCTCTTTTCACGGATTGCGTGGCGGAGCATTGCGGGGAAAGAGGAGCGTAACCGCGAAAGCACCCCTACCATGAAGGCGAGGATCGCGCCGCAGAGGGCGCCGATGGGCACAAAGAAGACGGCGTAGTGGCCGATGCGTTGATTGATGTGGTACTGCGGGGTTGCTGTCAAAACGGAGATGTCCCATTTTGCAGATCGGATCGAGGTGACCAGATACCCGCCGTCGAGAAAAGTCGAGTCTGTGCCCCGGAGAGTGGGATCGAACCAGGCGTCAGAAAAGTTCTGGCCCAGAGCAGCGATAGGATCTCGATTGGGCGCGGATGGAGCAAACACAGCGAGTTCGACGTCCCGACTCTCGGTGGAGACATCGATGGCCACGCTGGGGTCAAAAATCATCGCGAATCCGCCGGAGGCAAGTATGTTCAAGGGGTGCGACTGCTGCGGCGAGAGGATCCTGTTGAAGTACTCCGACACGCCCTGATTTGTGACGAGGTCGGGCTTGCCGAGAGGAATCGCATTGGCGGCTCCCAGTGAGGTGCATATCAGAGTATCGTGCGAGACGCGCCCGGCTGCCTTCATGTAACTGGAGCCAACATCAACCGCGCGCAAAAGCCCGATGTCGCCGGGCGAACAGGCTGGGAAGCCGTCGTTTGCCGCTTTCTGCCGGGCTTCGTCGAACTGGCTTGAAGCCGCTTCCATGCGCTGCAGGACACTCTGAGCATAAGTGAGGCTGAGTGTTTTTTCGGTGGTGTAGCTTTCCATCCAGGCGAGATAAACGGAGGCGACGAGCGGCACCAGGACCGCGAGGATCCCGGTGAACAGTGCGAGAGCGGCCCGTGGTTTCTGCGCCATAGGTCTGTCCAGGTTAAAGCTCGGTGAGGAAACGCCCTGAGACCGGATGATACCTGTTGGTAACGTGGGGCGAAATAACCCACGGGGGAGGCCGATATGACCCATTTGGTGTAGAAGATGGCCTGGGATGCAAGGCTCAGGAGGTCAAGGGCTTATATGAGGAGCGTGGCGCTGGAAGGTGCGCTGGTAGTGGAGGACGTGGACGGAGGCGTTCTGTACGCGGGGGCTGGGGGGCCTTGGTCGCGCGGTGGGTTGGGGTCGGAGGGCACTTACCAGAATAGCTGGAAGGCGGTGGTTAGTGGGGATTGCGTCCTATTGGTGCGCTGCTCTCGGTCTCCCCTGCCACTCCATGAGTTCGATCAAGAATTGGTGGGCGCTGGTTGCGACCATGACTTCGTCCAATCGGCTGGCAACCTTCGCTTTTTCCTCGTCCGATAGACCCCGTTCTTCAAAGCGCCGCGCCAGTGCTTCGGACTCCGCGCGATAGGCTTCCTGTTGAGCTTTGTAGGATATGAGTCGCAATTTCTGGATAGTTGATTCCATGACCCAACTCAAGTAGCGCGCCGGACCGCAGCCACAGGTCGGTAGCAAAGCCCCCTCACCGGCATAACGTCTACCGGAGAGCGCGCATTGGTGGAGTATAGCGGAGCCTGGCCCGCTGAATATGGTCTAAATCGCTCATCCCTAAGGGTGCGTTGCTGGAAATTAACCGGCCTTACGTTTCAAGGTTGCTGCCAAAGTGGCAACGCAGTCGAAGGACACTACGATTAGTGGGTTGCAGTTAGAGAAGCAGGGACCAAGGGACCAAGGGACCAAGAAAGCGGAGTTAGCGGAACTAGCGGAACTAGCGGGGCTGGCGGAGCCAACGGAGTTGGCGGGCCGTCGCTAGAGGGTGCGCTGGTAGCGGAGGACATCGACGGAGGCGCTCCAGACGATGTCGATGCGGCGGAGGCCGTCGGGGGTCCATTGGTCGGTTTGATAGAAGCGCTGGGCGCGGAGGTTGTCGGCGAGAGTGAAGAGGTAGGCGTTCTTGAGGCCAAGCGACACGAGGTGGGCGCGGGCGGCGGTGACGAGAGCGACGCCGACACCGAGGCCCCAGGAATGAGGATCGACATAGAGAGCAGTGAGCTCGCCGTGGTTGGGAAGGTCGGGTTCGTGCGAGGGACAGGTGGTGGCGAAGCCGTGAATGATGTTGCCGGAGGCGGCGACGATGGTGTGGGGGTGGAGCGGATCGGCGTTGGAGAGATCGTATTTTTCGGCGCGGTCTTCGGGGCGAAGCTGGTCGAGATAGTCGTCGGGGAGAAAACCGCGGTAGCCGTGTTGCCAGGCGCGGACGTGGACGCGAGCGATGGCGAGAGCGTCGGGCGGCTCGGCTGGGCGGAGGAGCATGGAGCGAGTATCGCATGGCAGTGGGCAATGACAGTGGAACATGGACAGAAAGGTCCTGAACAGGTGAAGAAGTGAACAAGTGAATGAGTGAACGATGAAAAGAGCGAACCAGGGCCCGAGATGGCGATTCGGCTTGAATGTGGCGACGGGGCGTGAGTTATATTGGACGCAATCGCTGAAGCTTGAAGAAGTTTGGTTCGCCGAACGGACTGAGTGCGGTTCCTCGAATCTGAAGCAGGGCCTGGTTCCGAAAAACAAAAGAGAATTCCCCGAGACAAAAAACTGAATCTGATTCCAGAAACTGAGGTAGGGTCGCGTTCCGCAAGCCAAAAACGAATTCCCCCGAAACAAAACTCAAAATTGCGAAGTGAAAGAGGAGGTTATTGTGGGCGAGCAGCCGTCACTGGAAAAAATTATGCAGATCGGCTTTGGATTCTGGGCCTCGAAGACACTGCTGAGCGCCGTGGAAATGGCGGTGTTTACCGAATTGGCGAAGCGCCCCGAAGGCTTGGAGGAGTTGACGGGGCGGCTAGGACTGCATCCGCGATCGGCGCGCGATTTTCTCGACGCGCTGGTGGCGCTTGGATTCCTGGAGCGGCGGGAGGGGAAGTACGCGAACACGCCGGACACGGACCTGTTCCTGGACAAGCGCAAGCCCTCGTATATCGGCGGCATTCTGGAGATGTGCAACCACAGGTCATACGGGCACTGGAACCATCTGACGGAGGGACTTCGCACAGGGCTGCCGCAGAGCGAGTTGAGAGGTGGAGGCGCGCCGGTGTTCGAGGCGCTGTATGCCGATCCGGCACGGCTCAAAGAGTTTTTGAAGGCGATGAGCGGCGTTAGCCGCGGCGCGAATCTGGCCATCGCGGCGAAGTTTCCCTGGGCCCAGTACAAGACGGTTGTCGATGCGGGTCCGGCGCAGGGAGACCTGCTGACGCAGGTGCTGCTGAAGAATCAGCAC
>JBEKWT010000112.1:0-8553 GCA_049512795.1 Occallatibacter sp. | reverse complement strand
TTCTCCCCGGATTCCCCGACACCAGCGCGACCACAGCCAGCCCGGGCGGCTACTATCCTTTCGGGATTTGGTTCGCGAACGACAGCACTTTGTATGTTTGCAACGAGGGCGACCTGGTCTACACGCCAAATCAAGTGATCAACGGAAAGGCGAATGTGGCCGACTCGGGTACGCTGGCAGCCGCCGGCCTGCAAAAGTGGGTTCTCACGTCGGGAACCTGGGTGCTTCAGTACACCATCCAAAACGGACTCGACCTGGGCGTGCCGTATAGCGTATGGAAATACCCCAGCTCGATCGAGCCCGCAACCGGCGGTTGCCGCAATATTACCGGCGCCATCAACGACGATGGCACAGCGACGATTTACGCAATCACATCCACGATCAGCTTGAACGGCGACAACGGCGCCGATCCGAACAAGCTGGTGAAAGTGACCGATCGCATCAGCGCAACTACGCTCGCGACCGGCGGCTACCTGGATTGGTTCGAAACGGTTCGCTCGGCCAGCGCGGGCGAAGCCTTCCGCGGTGTTGCGCTGGCACCCGAAGACTTTAGATAAAAATAGACAGCAGAGCAAAAACCACCGAGGCTCCTCGCGCAAAAAATCGCGGGGAGCCTTTCTGTTTTATCGAAAGGCATGTTGCGCCGAATGCATCGTTAGGCCGATCAATAGGAATGGAGGCGGGCGAGCGCTAGCCCTCCTGCTCCGCGGCGCTGGAATCCCGTGGAACCGGAAGTTTCTGTCGTGCGTATAATCGGCGTAAGTTCTCGCTAAGGAGCAGATGCATGAATGCACGCGATGCCAAGCGCTATGCGCGGGTGGCGGGGGTAATGTTCCTTGTCTCCATTTTCGCCGGTGGATTTGGGGAGTCCTTCGTGCCGGGAAAGCTGATGGCCGCAAATGACATGGTAGAAACAGCGCACAGAATGGCAGCTTCCGTCGGCTTGTTTCGCGCCAGTTTTGCTTGCTACCTCATAGAGGCGGCGTGCGATGTGTCGCTGATGGCGATTTTGTACCTCCTGTTGCGCCCGGTTAGCCGGCCCTTATCGTTAATAGCCCTCTGCTTCGGGGCAGTCGGAACTTCGGTATTTGCGGCAGGTGAGATTCTCTACTTTGCCGCCGCCCTGCCCGCAATTGATCCTGATGTGGCCAGGGCACTCGGCCCGGATGGTGGCGCATCGTTCACTTATCTCTGCCTCAGGCTGTACGGCTACGTCTTTAATATTTTTGCCGTGTTATACGGCACCCCGGTCATACTTCGCGGTTATCTGATTTTCCGCTCCGGATATCTCCCGCGCGTACTCGGCGGGGTCGTCATGGTCGGCGGCGCGGGTTTCGTCGTGAAGAACTTTGTCGCGGTGCTGGCGCCCCGATACGACTCCATGGCATTCGTGCTTCCCATGTTCTTAGTCATGATCAGCATGGCGTTCTGGTTCCTGGCGAAAGGCATCGATGAAAATCGCTGGGATCAGCTCACGGTGGCGCCGCGACAACAATGAGGTGAAAACAGGAGCCTGCGCGGTTGAGCCGGTTACTATTGGCCCGGCGTGTGACCGATGAACTTGTCGGCCCACTGGATGAACCACTTCATATTGGGTGCGTCGGTGTGGCCGCCGTCATCCTGGCGCCAGGCAAGCTGGCCGTCGAGCAGGCCGTGGTTGACCGGCGGCATCTTCGCCGTTTTGTAGTCGCCCTCGACAGCAAGGCCCTTTGCGCCGAGCAGCGTGAAGACCCGGCTGGCGTCGACTGTGGCCATGAAGCTGCCCTGCTGATCGAGCCAATGCGGGTCGCCCTTCTCCGGGGCGCCGTAGCTGATGAAGGTGAGCCGCGGCGCGCAGAGAGCGATGAGCTCGTTGGAATCGACGGGAAGATCGCCCGGGTTCATGCTGCCGAATGTGGCGTCGCTGGCGTCATATTTGATGAAGTTGCCGTCCTCCCAGTAATACTCGCCCGTGGCGAGATTCTCCACGCCCTCGCCGAAGTTGCGGCGCAGCAGCGTGGCTCCCCCCTTGCCTGACGAGCCGACCAGCACCATGGCGAAGCGATCATTGAAGGCCATTGTGACAAGCGCGGCCTTGCCGTAGCGCGAGACGCCCTCGATGCCGACGTGTTTCGCATCGACGGAATTGTCGGTCTCAAGGTAGTCGAGACCCCGGTCCGCTCCCCAGGCCCATGCGCGGAGCGCACCCCATTGGTCGGGCGTGCGCGGCTGGCCTTTGTTCACGAGGCCGATGATGCCGCGGGTGAGGCCCACGGCGTTGTCGGTCTGGATGCTCGCCGGGTCCATGCGGACGAAGCCCCAACCGGCGGCTGCCAGCTCCCATTCATTGGGAGGATCGCCGTCAGCGTTCAACTGCGGAGGCTGCAACAACGGGCTCTCCTTGAGCGGCTCCCACGCGGGATGCTGGGCAAAGATATCCTTGAGCGACGAATCCTGCTGGATGAGAACTGCCTTCCACGCCGCGTTGATGCGGCCGAGATCGTCGCCGCGCGGCTCGTTGGGGTTGGGAAAGCCGGCGCGGGTGAATTCCATCAGCACGGGAACGGGCCCGGTGGCGTTCGCCGGCGTCACCAGAGTCATGTGAATCTCGACGCTGATCGCGGTACAGCCCGAGTTGTCCACCTCGCCGATCAGATCCTTGGCGATGACCGGAGTGCGGCCGATCATTTCGTGATCGACGGCTGTGACGGTCCAGTGAACCTTGGGAACGTTGGAAGGGACGTAGCCATAGACATACTTCGAAAGCATGTCGACGAGTTCGGGGCGGCGCTGCCTCCACCACATGTCGGCGGTGGTGACTGCTGCGCCGCCGCTCAATGTGAGCGGATCGGGAATGTTCGGATAGGGATTGGCCTTCGATTCGTCGTAGTTGGCGTGGTCGGGAGCATTTTCGTTCCCATTGAACCCGGGGCGAAGCGTCTTGATGCCCAACTGGTCCATCATGTTCTGGTGATCCTGATCGGCCGTGAAGGTGACCGGAGTGCAGGGAGTCTGCGCTTGAAGTGCAGCGGCGACAGTGAAAGTGAGAGCAAGAACAAGTGGCTTGAAGCAGGAATGCATGTGCATGCTCCGCGGTATGCTTGCACCGCTTTTTAGGAACAGAATTCCTTCGGAGATCATATTAAATCAATGCGATGAGACCGATTGGCGGATCGGCTCTGAGCGCTTACAACGCCGGATTCTTCGGGGCACGGCGCTTTTTGGGCGCGGCAGCGTCGTGCTCGGCGGCGGCGTGTGCGACGGCGACGGGCGCGGGTTTTTCTGTGCGGGGAGCGCGGAAGCGCAGGCCGTTGAGCGAGTTTTCGCCCATGGCATGCAGACGGAGGAAGTTCGTTGAGCCGGATTTGGTGCGTGTGCCGGCCACGATGGCGATGACCTCGCGCGGACGAACGTAGCCGCCCTGTTCAAGCAGTGTCTCGGCGCACTCGACCAGCGACTCAGTGGAGTTGACCTTGGGACAGCGAATGGGCGTGGTGCCCCATAGCAGGTTGAGGCGGTTGACGGTCACGTCAAGCGGGCTGAGCGCGAAGATGGGCGCGGTGGGGTGGTATTTGGAGAGCTGACGCGCCGTCGCGCCAGACTCAGTGAAGAGCGCAATGCCGCGCAGGTCAAGGTCGTCGGCGGCGTGGGCGGTAGCCTCGCAGATGGTTTCGGCGATGGTGAGGCCGCTGCGTCGCTCGCGCGGCGCCCTCTCGAGGTTCTCCCTCATGTGCCGTTCGGTCTCGGTGACGATGCGCGCCATCATCTCCACCGACTCAACCGGATACTTGCCCACGGCGGATTCGCCGGAGAGCATGACGGCGTCAGTGCCGTCGTAGATGGCGTTGGCCACGTCGGAAACCTCGGCGCGCGTGGGGCGCGGGTTCTCGATCATCGATTCCAGCATCTGCGTGGCGGTGATAACTGGTTTGGAATACTCAGAGGCGCGGCGAATAATGTACTTCTGAATTGCGGGAACCTTTTCCGGCGGCACTTCCACGCCCAAATCGCCGCGCGCCACCATGATGCCGTCGGCGACCTGCAGAATGGCGTCGAGATGTTCAACGGCCTGCGGTTTTTCCAGTTTGGCGATGATCCATGTGTGAGCGCCGTGCGCGGCCACGCGATTGCGGACGAGCGTAACGTCTTCGGCGGTGCGCACGAAGGAGACGGCGATGGCATCGCAGCCATGATTGAGGGCGAACTCGAGGTCCTCGGAGTCCTTTTCAGTGAGCGAGCTCGTGCGCACTAGAACGCCGGGGAGATTGATGCCCTTGCTTTCGCCCAATGTGCCGCCGTTGATGATGTCGCAGACTACGTCTTCACCGGCGATCTCGTGCACGCGCAGCTCGATCAGGCCGTCGGAGAGAAGAATTCGCGAGCCTTGTTCGACGTTCTCGGCGAGGGTCTTGAAGGTGGTGCCGACGAGGGCTGCAGTGCCCAGGACGTCGCGCGGCGTAATCGTGAGGCGGTGACCGGCTTTGAGGAGCACGGGCTGATGATCCTTGAGCAGCGCGGTGCGGATCTTGGGCCCTTGCAGGTCGGCGAGAATGCAGAGCGGCTTGTTTTCCTCGCGGCTTACCTTGCGAATCTTCTGCATGACCGCGACCTTGCGCTCATGCGTGCTGTGGGAGAAGTTGAGGCGCACGACATCGACGCCGGCGCGAATCATGGCGCGAATGACAGGCTCAGTGTTCGAAGCCGGCCCAAGCGTGGCGACAATCTTGGCACGGCGCTGCGATGGAGATTCCGTCAGATTGAGGTCGGCAAAGGGCATGGAGGCGGCTCCAGACACGAATGTTGATTGGCGAAGAGTCGTTTTCAGTGGGTAGAGGTGAGCAAGGGGACGCGACTGCACTTATTGTAACTGGCCGGAGGGGAAAAAGCCGGGACTGAGGGGCTGCGGGACTGCACGGCTGAAGGGCTAAGTGGCCATGGGAATGAGAGAACGAGGGACGAAGGGGTTCGAGCGCTTTGAATGGCAAAGAAAAACCCGGAAAGTTCGCGAATCAGCGGGAAAGCTGTGCCGGCTCTTGTGCTGGGGATTCGGGCGCGTGTTGATTCTGGCGTTCCCAGTAGAGGACACCGTTCAGCTCCGCGCCCAGCAGGACGCTGAACGACGTGATGTAAAGCCAAACGAGAGTGGCAATTCCGGCCGCGAAGGATCCGTAGAGGCGGGTGTAGTTGGCGACACTGGTTACGTACCAGCCGTAAGCGAGCGTGGCTGGAAACCAGATGATGGTGCCAGCGATAGCGCCGGGCGCGACCCAGAACCAACGCTCCGTCCTGCGGGTACCGAAGTGGTAAAGAGCAGTGAGTACGGCGAGGATCGCGACAAAGCTGACCGCCCAACGGACCATCCGCCAGAAGACGATCACGATGTGGCGCAGATCGTGGCCGGCATTTGCGATCATCCAGTGTTCGATCTGATGGCCAAAAACGATGGCTAGCGAAGCCAGCGACAACGGAATTAGGGCAATGAAGACCAGCAACAGCGCGCGGGCGCGGCGTCCCCAGAAGGTCCAGCTCTCCAGCGGCAGCCGGTAGGCGCGGCGAAATCCTTCCATCAGCGACAGCATCACTCCCAAACCAGCGAAAAGGCTGAGACAGGTTGCGGAGAGAACGAACTGTCCGGAGTGGAGATGACGCGAGAGGATCGATGACTGGACGAGATCGAGCGTGTCGTTGGGCAGAAACTGTTCGAGCACGGAGCGGGTTTCGCCAACCAGCGAGGGCCCCTCTTCAACCTGCGCCACCAGCGTGGTGATGACCAGGAGGGCAGGGAAGAACATGAGCATCCCGGAGTAGGCGGCCGCTTTCGACGTATTGACCACGTCGTGGATAAAGGCCTGATACAGCACTTCCCTGGTTTTGGCAGCGTAACTGGTCATGGGCGCTCCATGCCAGAGTAGTGCATTTGCCGGGTCTACGGGGACAAAAACAGGGAACAGGGAACAGTAAGTCAGAGAGCCAGCCGGCGGTCTCAGAAATCCGGAGGCCGAATCGGCCAATGATCGGGATATGGATCGAAACCCGGACCTGAATTCGTGAAGCTTCAGCGGTCGGTGCAGGAGTAGCACGGATCGATGGAGGCCTGAATGAGTGGTGTGTCGGCGAGACGCGCACCGCGCACCATCCAGCGGACCGCCGGCATGTTGGCGAACGTGGGAGTGCGGACGTGCACGCGCGCGGGATTGCGCGAGTTCTCCTTCCACGTGACGCTATACATGACCTCGCCACGCGGCGCCTCCACGCGGCTGGTGGCTGTGCCAGAGACGAAAACCAGTTTTTCGCCAGCCGATGAGATCTCGCCGGGCGCCATTTTGGCCAGCGCCTGGCGAAGAATGTGGCAGCTCTCGATGATTTCGAGAGCGCGGACGAAAAGACGCGCGCGGACATCGCCGGCCTGCTCAACGGGGACTTCGAACTTCATCTCCGCGTAGGCCGCGTAAGGTGCGTCGCGTCGCAGGTCCTGCGGGATGCCCGAGGCGCGAGCCGTGGGGCCGACGACGGCACAGGAGATCGCTTTCTCGTGCGTGAGCACGCCGATTCCGGCGCAGCGCGAGCGAGCGGTGGAACTAGTGGTGAAGATGGGGATGACGGTGCGCATCATCTCGCGTTCCAGCTCATCGATCATGGGAACCAGCGCGATGGGGTCCTCGATGTCGCGATTGACGCCGCCCACATGGTTCATGGAGTAGTTGACGCGGTTACCGGAGATGGCCTGCAGCACGTCCATCACTTTTTCGCGCAGCGCGAAGCAGGTCATGAACATGGTTTTGAATCCCATGAGCTTGGCGGCGATTCCGGCCCAGAGAACGTGCGAGTGCAGGCGCTCGAGCTCGGCCATGACCACGCGAATGTATTGCGCGCGCGGCGGAGCTTCGAGGCCAGTCAGCTTTTCCATGGCCTGGCAGAGCGTGAGCGTGTGAATGAAGGAGCAGATGCCGCAGACGCGCTCCATGAGAGCGATGACCTGAACGTAGTTGCGCGTTTCGGCCAGGTGCTCGATACCGCGGAAGTTGAAGCCGATGTTGAGCTCGGCATCCACCACCGTTTCGCCCTCGCAGATCATGTCGAGCTTGTAAGGTTCTTCAAGGCCGGGATGGTAGGGCCCCATGGGGATTTTGTAGCTCATTTTGCGACCTCTTTTTGTCCCGGCTGGCCGGGAGCGGGATTGTCCTGCACTGGGGCTTCGCGCAGATTCACGCCGGGCTTGTCGCCAGCGCGGAGCAACAGCGGCTCATACACGCGGCCTGTGAAGTCGATGGCGAAGCCTTCGTGGACCTCGCGCTCGATCCAGTCCGCGGCTTCGCAGAGGTCATAAATACTGTCAATCTTGGCGCTTTCTGGCGATTTGCCGGCGATTTGAAACGGAACGCCGAGCAGCCATCCCTGGAGATCCCAGTGGTACTCGAGGCGGAATCCCGCATCGCCGGGCAACTCGTAGGCGGTGATGGTGACGAAGCGCGCTCCTGCGGCGTTCATGGCCTGAGTGACGCCGCGGATGTTTGCCGCGCCGGGGTTCAGCCAGTGCGTGCCGCGGCTCTCAACCCACGGCTCGGAAACTCCCAGCTTTTCGCGGATGGTTTCGAGAGCGATCATTGTGCGCCTCCGGTTACGGGACTTGACACGGCCGCGCCGGCGGGCGGTACAGCGGGCGGTGCGGCAGGTTTGGGCGCAGGCGGCCTGCGCGCCACCGTATAGGACTTCTTCAACTCGCCCTGCGTGGTGTAGATGGGCGGAACGGCCTCTTGCTGCGAGAGCGCGTGTTCGGTGTGCCCTTCCTTCAGAGCGTGTTCCGCGCAGCCTTCAACGCAGCGCCCGCAAAAAGTGCACTGGCCGGGGTTATAGCTCCAGGTGAATTCGCCTTTTCCGGCCTTGAAGTCGATGGCGCGCGAAGTGCAGCGAAAGCGGCAGACCGCGCAGCCCGTGCAGAGGGCCGGATCGAACAGGACCAGTCCGCGGAAGCGCGGAGTGACTCGCGGCCGTGCAGGGAAGAGTAACGTCTGGTAGCCGCGCACCAGATTTTTCCACAGCATGGTGAGGATGTTCATGACCGGAACCTCACGAAAATCGCGGAGGAAATGGCAAGAACCGCGAAGATGAGCGTGCACTGCCAGTAGAAGCGCACGCTGGAATCGATGGCGAGGCGCGCCGTGGCCGCGGCCAGCACTGAGAGCAGAAGGACGACGGCGATCGAAAGCGCAATAAAGATGCCTCCGGCGAGCAGGGTGGTTCCCCAGGCAAGCGCGATGTGCGGCGCGACCAGCGTGGCCACCAGGCCGGTCGCCGCAACCCACTCCAATCCGTGCGCCAGCTCCCACATGGCCAGCTCGGGGCCGGCGTACTCCGTCATCGGCCCGGAGTAGATCTCCTGCTCGGCATTGGGCAGCGAGAAGGGATTGATGTGCAGCTTGGCGGGCAGGCAGATCAGGATGGCCACGACGCCGAGCCAGCGCAACGGCGAACTGGGCAGCGCGGCCAGATCTTCCAGCCGGAAAGTGTGCTGCGAGGCGGCGATGGAAACAATGGCCAGCAGAAAGACGATGTTGTAGGAGACGCTCAGTGCGG